>JALSPX010000101.1 GCA_026985755.1 Sulfurovum sp.
ACCTTCAAAATCTTCTTCTTGGGTCGCATAGAGTGTCTGCCATAGACACAATATAATTAATATCTTTTTCATGATTTATTCTCCTTGAATTTTTATCCCAAATTATGCATTAGAATCGTTTCAAATTCTGTAAAGGCTTAGTGCATGGGTGTTTGCAAAGAATTTGAGGTTAACCCAAAGGTTAATCGATGATTCTTAGTGAATGCCCATGTGCTAATGCTTTGCAGAAGATGGATGATTTCTAATGCATATTTTGGGTTTATTATAAGCAAGTATATTCAAAGAGTGTGAGGAAGTGTTAGATATCTAAAAGTAAATCGCTTGGATTAAAAAAACACCCCAAAAGGTACTGCATACCTCTCATACTCACCATCACTAAATGACGTAAGCGCATTGCCCCCATAGAGCACTATCCCTACGACTTTGTGCTTAGACTTCTTTTGAAAATCTACGATGTGCTTGAAGGCATCCTTTTTCACACTCTGGGCAGATTTTACCTCTATGGCAAAGATGGTGTTGCCTTTTTGCACAATGAAGTCTATCTCTTTTTTGTCATTGGTACGGTAGTGGTACATCTGCACTTGGGTCTGTGCATAGCTGACATGTTTAAGCAATTCGGCATAAACAAAGGTCTCTACCACATCCCCTTTATGTGTAGAGTCCATGAGCTCTTTGGCACTATAGATACCGAGCAGATGGGCGTAGAGTCCGCTGTCAGTGAGGTATATTTTGGGTGATTTGATGAACCTTTTTGAGATGTTGGAGCTAAATGCAGCTAGTAGGGAGATTTGGTAAATCATCTCTAGCATACTTAGATAGTTGCTGATGGTAGCTTCACTTAGGTTTGCATCTGAAGCCAAATCAGACTTATTAAGCAAGCCACAGCTTCTTGGGGCAATGATATTATAAAAGCGTATAAACGCAGAGATGTCTCTAAGCTCCCCTACATCGCGTATGTCTCTCTCGATATAAGTACTAATGTAGGCGTTGTACCAGAGTGCTTTACCTCGTGGGGAGTCTATCTTGGCTATCTCAGGGTAGCCTCCTTGTACGATGGATTCTAGCAGTGCGGTGTAGGAGAGTGGTGAGACAGACAGCCCTTTTACCCCTGTGCTAAAAAGTGTGTCGATTATATTCTCTTGGGGCTTATCGCGAAACTCTTTTTGAGAGAGTGGCCACATAGGTATCTCTACGATTCTACCTGCTAGGGTATCTTTGGCTTTTTTCATGTCTAGTACATTGGCAGAGCCGGTGAGCAGGAAGTTACCGTTGACTCTGTGTTTGTCTATGTCTAGCTTGATGCCCTCTAGGACTTCAGGGACTTTTTGTATCTCATCTAGGGTGATGGGCTTGGGAAGATTGGCGATGTACCCCACAGGGTCACTCTGTGCTGCTTCACGTTGCGTGAGGTTGTCAAAGACTCTATACTCCTGCTCTAAAGTGAGGCAGAGTGTAGACTTACCCACCTGCCTAGCCCCAGAGAGCAACACACAAGGAGAGATACGTAGTGCCTCTTGTAAAATAAATTCTGCTGACCTTTTGTACATACCATATCCTATATAGTGTAATTTACATAAGTATACATTTATATTTTACAAAAGTAAAGGGTTGTTTTTATTAAAGTGTGTGAAATTTTTAGCTTTGGATAGGGGTTCCCGCGAAAATCGTGGGAATAAGAAGCTATTAATTTTTAATTACTTCTACCAACTCTTGGATAGATCTTCCGCTAGAATTTTCTTTATATACAGTCTCGCCAGTTTTAATATCAAACCAAATCCTTGCCCCTAGATTTCCTTCTTTATCATAATGAGTCATGATATAAGTAGAAAACTCTCCTGCCTTAACAGTCTTCTTCACATTGATATCTTCTATTACAAATTTCGTATACATTTCTATTTCATTTTCTTTATTATCTATTGTTGTAGTAGCTGAATATTCATCAACCCATGTTTGCCCCTTACAAACCCTATCATAAGGTGTTTTTGGAACAGGGCTATATGTGGTAATTAACGTACCTATCGTTTCTCCATTTTCAAATTTTCTAGTATCTGTCCTCTTTCGAATATGCAAATAATGATTTTTTACGTAAGATTCTTCTCTTATATCGTCTACAGTTCCTTTGCCGATAACTCGTACAGAAAAATATTGCGAGCTTTTCGTAAACTCTAAAGTTTGAGTTTCAAAAAAAATAGATTTCGCCTGCCCCGCATGTAAATACTTAACATTTTTATTTGCTTTATGTTCTATATCAACACACTCCCCACCTTTATTCAAAATACCTTCTTCTCCTTCCGAGTCTCCATCGGGACCACATGCTGTGAGCAATCCAGCTAGCACTATACCTACACCTAATTTTATGATTTGATTCATTCTTTTTCCTTTTTGTTGTTGTATAAAAAATGAGTATATCAAAAAAGAGATAAAGAACAGCCGTATTTATATGGGGGGGGTGATTGCCATCGTACCATCTTGTGTTTAAAACCGAAGCCTATACCCTTTCCCATAGAGGTTTCCAATAACATCTTCGGGGAGCTTTTTGCGTAGCATGGAGACTTGGTATTTTACCGAGGAGAGTGAAATCTCTTTTTCAAAATCTTCTTGCCATACGACTGCCATGATATCTTCAAAGCTGATACCTTCATCATGTTTTTTTATCAGCAGTGCTAGTAGACGTTGCTCTTTGTTTGAGAGTGTTACGGGGTTATTGAGATGGTACAATATCTCTTTGCTTTGATCCCATACATACCCTACCCAAAGTGCTAGCATCTGGGTATCATAGGTGCGTATTTTATTCGCTATCTTTTGTAGAGCCTCTTTAAATGCTGTAGCCTTGACAGGTTTGACAAGGTATTTACACAGATTAAGCTCTGTAGCCTCCAAAAGCCTCTCTACATCTGTATGGGCTGTCATCATCACGATGACTGTCTCTTCACTTTGCGTGCGTATCTGTTTGGCGACTTTAAGTCCATCTATCCGTGGCATCGTAATGTCAAGCATGACAACCAAAGGTTGATACCTTTGATACATCTCCAGAGCCTCTGCACCATCACTGGCTATATAGACTGCTTTAAAATAGCGTTGCAGATACTCTGCTGTGCTTTTTTGGACTGCCTTGTCATCTTCTGCATAGAGTATGTTGTACTGCTTGAGTATCTCTTTCATCTTTCCCTCTTCATTTCAATATGAAAACATGCACCCTCTGCACCCTGCGAAACATCTATAGTACCATGCATGATATCTTCTATAATAAGCTTGGCGATATATAGTCCTAGTCCTGTACCTCCACTGCTCTGTTTGGTCGTGACATAGGGTTCAAAGAGTCTTTGCATCACCGATGATTCTATGCCTCCTGCATTGTCTTCTATCTCTATATAGAATCTATCCTCTATACTCTCTAGGGTAAGTGTGATTTTTTTGTCGGCTACTGCTCTGGTATCCAGAGCATCCAAGGCATTAGATATAAGGATAATCAACACCTGCATCAATTCATTTTTATACCCCTCAATCCTATCTTGGATGCTACTTGTGTATGTAAAC
>JALSPX010000102.1 GCA_026985755.1 Sulfurovum sp.
TCTATAAAGGTGGTACATAGCAGGATAAGTAGAAATGTGAAGTGTCTCATAGTTGTTCCCTATAATTATTTCAGTCATTATAGGGAAAGAAGTTTAATATTATGCTTTAGATTTTCTATAATCCATAATCATTTTGTAGGCTTCATCTTTTAAAAGCAGCTTCTCTTTTTTAAGCGTTTCTAGTTCCATGTCTGTCATTGGGGTATCCCCATTTTCTGCATGTTCTATCTGATTGTCAAGTGCATTGTGTTTTTCAAATATTCTTGCGAAGTGTGCATTTTCTTGTTTGAGTGCGTGTATCTCTTCTTTATATTCGTGTAGCATAGGTATCCTTTTTGTTTTGATACTTATAGTATAACGCCTAAAGGATAATAAAACATTGACATTTATGAAAATTAGGTACGATATTCTGCATTAATCTTCACATATTCATAAGAGAGGTCACACCCATAAGAGATATAGCTAGCCTTTCCCAAACCGATGTCACAGGTGACTTTAAAGCTCTCTTTTTTCATAATGGCATAGGCCTTGGCTTCACGCGCTTTATCTAACTCTCTAAAAGTATCAGAGTAGATGAGTAAATCATCATAATGGATAGTGAGTCTTTTCTCATCACAGGCGATACCCGAAGCACCTATAGTAGAGGCGATACGCCCCCAGTTTGGGTCTTCTCCAAAGAGGGCAGTTTTTACTAAAAGTGAATTACTGAGTGCCATGGAGGCTGTTTTAGCCTCTTCAAGGGTTGTGGCTCCTTTGACTTCAAAAGCAACAAGTTTATTGGCACCTTCTCCGTCACGTAGTATCATCATGGCAAGTTCAAACATGAGTTTGTTGAGTACTTCTGCAAAAGCCTCTTTGTTATAGTGTCCAGAGCTTTTATTGGCTAGGAGCATTACTGTATCGTTGGTAGAGGTATCACCATCTACAGAGATACGGTTAAAAGAGTGCTCTGTAGCATCTGTGAGGAGTGCATCCATATCGGCTTTGGGGATGTCTGCATCGGTAGTGATAAAGCAGAGCATGGTCGCCATGGCAGGGTTGATCATCCCTGCACCTTTACAGATGGCCGCTATCGTAAATGAGGTACCATCTTCAAGCTCGACTTTGTAAGAGAGCTCTTTTTTGAAGCTATCTGTGGTCATGATGGCCCGTGCCGTCTCCTCTGAGTTTTTGCTATGAAAGTCTAATGTATCAAAAGCAGACGTGACTTTCTCTATGGGTAATCGGTAGCCTATCACACCTGTAGAACTCATGAGGGGGTTGAGTACCTTTTGTTTGCTAGCGAGTACAGAGAGAATGGTCTCTATATCTTCTACACCTTTTTCACCCGTCATGGCATTGGCATTTTTGGCATTGATGAGTACGAAATCGGTTTGAAAATCTTTGGGATATTTCTGAAAATGTTTGATAGGTGCAGCCTGAAAGGTGTTCGAGGTAAAGACCGCAGAAATATCACAAGGCACATCTGAACGTATAAACGCCACATCCCCTTGTGTTTGGTCAGGACGCATACCTACATTGGTAGCCCCACAGTAAAAGCCTTGTACATTTTCAAGTCCATTTTCTAGTGCAATAATATTAAACACTCTACATTACCATCCCATTATCATCATCGTTCTTGTTGCTTGTATCAGAAGCCAATACTACATCTTTTGCATCTATGGTTGTAGGAAATATCATGGTCCCTGGGACATATGCTAAAGCTTCTGTATTGACGAGGTCATCTTTGTTTTCGTTTGTGCTAAACTCAGCAATCTGTGTGTTGTCGTATTTTGCATCAGGTGGGAGGAGGCTAGAAGTGTAAGTACCGGCTTTATCATTGGAGAGAATGAGCTTTGTACTTTTGGAGTTCCAGTTTTTTATAATTATATAGTCATTAGGGAAATTTTTCTCTTCAACAATTAATGTATCGCCTACTCGACTAAAGCGAAGAGTCTCACTTTCATAGACATTTTTAGCGACACTATGTACAATGCCTACTAAGTCAATCTCTTTTTCTCCCACTATAAAGGAGATTAAGCTAGGCTTATCTGTAAGTTCAATAACATTCGCATTTGATGCTTTATAATGAATTTGGGTATTCTTTCCGTAACCTTCTTTTGTGCCCTTTATTGTTACCTCTTGTTTAGGTAGACGATACTGTGGTGCTTTGGGTGCATAGGCAGATAGTTCCCCGACTACAACAAATTTATTATTGTGATTGAGTGCATAATTCATCCCAAGGTCGAATTTAGGGTCATATTTTGCAAAAGAAGCTGAAGTCTTTAATTGTAGACTATTAGGGGCACTGCTAGCAATATTCAAGTCTTCAAAAGTTTTGTTCATCTTTTCATAACCTGCCAAAGCATAAAAATTACTCAATGTTTTTAAATCAAGATCTTTAAAATGTTTGATGATTTCGTTATATTTTGCTATTGTTTCATTCAACCCAACAATAGAATGAGCGCCTAAACCTTTGTTTTCTCCAAAGATGGGAAGAATGCCAGAAGGGAAATTTGACAAATTTGCGTGAGTTCCTATATTTGAAAGTGGGTCTCCATTGAGTTTACCATTATCTTGGTAAGAGACATTGATTACATTATTTTTAATAAAATCAATATCTTTGTTATGTAAGTTAAGTCCAAAGAAATCCAACATACGTTCACCCCCTCCTAGTGGACTAGATGCAGGATAAAAATACTTTATCAAGGCATCTGCACCAAGGGCATTGTAGCTATATCCTTTTATGCGTTCTGCTGCTGCCACTTGCTGTACCAAGATACCTCCTAAAGAGTGACCGGTTAAGGTCAAGTGTTTTTTGATATCCCCACCTTTATCTTTTATAAAGTTTTCCGTAAAAGACTTTGCAGCTGAATATTGAAAATTTTTGTTTATAGTTATCTGTGCTATCCCTCCATCTACGAGGGCATCTTGAGTACCTGCTGTTCCTCTAAAGGCAATAGTATATTCATTCGTGTCTTTTTCTTTAAGAATCATACCTTGGAAGCCAGTGATAGGATCACTTTTAAAGCCGACTATTTCATATTTGTTTAGTAGATCTAGCATTTTAGATTGGCGACCATCGTCAATACCCCCTATGAGTTTTCCTGTTTTTGGATCCTTTTGATGCATAAAATTTTTTAAAGCCGTAAGATCAGTATAGCTTCCAGTATATTTTTCTAATTTTAAATATGCCAATTCTGCCAATAAACCATTTTGTTCCACTTTAGAACCATTATTCATTTGTTTATCCTTTAATTCTTGTTTGTCAAGTTTGTATATGGGTATAATAAACTTGACATTCTTTACCTTGTTATTAGAGGTGAACTGCAATGCTTCACACTATTATAGCACAAGAAGATTACGCTTAAATCACACTTTTCTCATTTTTAAAGGTGCTCTTTAGTGTACTATTTTGCTGGGACTAAAGTCTCCACTTCCTTAAGGTTTATATAAATGCCAACTCTTCGGGTTTTGTTTTTTTTCGTATGATTTTTTTGGCTTTTCTTATCCCATCACCTGTACCGATGAGCAGCAGTTTTG
>JALSPX010000103.1 GCA_026985755.1 Sulfurovum sp.
CTAGTTCAGAGCAAAGAAAATCTAGCCATCATTACTAAACAGCTAAAGCAAGAGAGAAAAAACCTGCACAAAAAATACCAAAAACTCCAGTTCAAAGCCATCGCAGCCAAACAACAACAGTACAAACCCCCCTTTACCAACTACGCTGTCAAACTCCACACACTCCTACCCGATGAAGAATCACGTTGGTTTGACAAAGTCCTAAGGCACAAAAGCTCTCTCTATCTACAAAAAATCCCCACCCACTTAAGGAGCCTAGATGCCAATGTTTCTCAGTAAAATAAGTCTTCTTTTCACGCTTGTCACCCCACTACTCTTTGGCTATAGCTTTACGATGGAAGTGGACAATATGCAGCCTATGGTGGGCGAAACTATCCATCTCACGACACACTTTCGCTACGACAACCTAGAAGAGTACGACCTAGCAGAGCCCGACTACGAGAACTTCAATATCGCCCTATTTGATGAAAACGAAACCCAAGAAAACAATAGTACATGGCTAATCACACAGCACTACACCCTCATAGCCAAAAAAGCAGGCACATTGACCCTACATCCACTCAAAGCCCATATAGAGTTCATTCCACTAAAATATCAAAAAGAATACAACAAAAACCACTACCTACAAAAACAAGACATCTCCACCCAAGCCATCACATTACAAGTACACCCACTCCCACAAGGCATACACCTCACGGGTAACTATACATTAGAAGCAAGCCTAGACAAGAATCAAAGCACCCAAAGCTCACCCGTACAGTTTAGCGTTGCACTCATAGGTGAAGGAAACCTAGAAACCCTAGACTTCCTCACCCTACACATCCCCCACACCACCATCTACGAAAAAAGCACAAGCCCCAAAAGCAAAACCTTCAGCATCCTAGCCAACCAAGACTACACCATCCCACCCATTGTGCTCCAATATTTTAACCAAAAAAGTAAGATGGTGATGCTTACAAGTACCCCTAACTATGACATACACATATCTGGAAACAAGGTATCTCATTCTCTTTTGTGGCTATTTGGTTTACTTCTCATTGGCATTGGGGGTTATGGGCTTTGGGTACTGCACAAACTGGCATATTTAGATAAGAAAAAAACTTTTATCAGGCAACTCAAAAGATGTAAAAATAAAGAAGAATTGCTTAAAAAAATTGCTCCTTATATAGGGAAAGATAGAGGGCTTACTCGGTTGATTTATAGGTTGGAGGTGTGTGAGGATGGAGAGTTTAAAAGGGTTAAAAAAGAGATAGTAACGCATTGGAAAAATCTGTAGGGTGGTGTTTTCAACCCACCACGTAACAAAACATGACTAACAAAAATATTTCGCCGTAAGGGTTAAAATATGTTATACTCTATGTATAAAATCATAAAGATAACCCGTTGCTTAGTCAAGATGAAGAGAAACAGACTATGAATATAAACGATGAAATGTTAGTTGATACTTTCTCTCATAACCCTGACAAAATACCATCCACAATCCCCAACACATGATTGATAGTCTTCTCATCAGCCTTTTCTATAAATTTAATCTTTCGTGACTTGTAATCTATAGACTTCATCTGTTCTGCCATGATATAACCTGTAATATTCTCACTTTCTACTTTTACATGAAAAGGAAAATCCCTTTTGGTGTTGGTAATAGGACAAGCAAAAGCTAACCCCAAATGCTTATTAAAGACCTTATTACTAACAATGATGGCTGGTCGTCGTCCTTTTTGTTCATGACCACTTTGCGGGTCAAAATTGAGGGCTACTATGTCTCCTTGCTCAGGGATATACTTTACCACTCTTCTTTTCCTGTCGTATCGCTAAAAACCTCATGTGCATTATAATCACTAGGTACATCACGTACAAGATCACGTATATCATACTTTTGGCGTGGTTGCTTAATAGGTTCTAATATAATTTTATTGTTTTCTATCAAGATTTTCATCTTGTCACCTACTGCCAAATGGAGTTCTTTCATAATGTCTTTAGGAAAACGCAAACCCTGAGAATTACCCCAACTTGAAATAGTCGCTGTCATAGCATATCCTTTTTATGTATATCCAAAGTATATCATTAAAATTTTATGATGTCAACCAAACGTTTTTACCATTAGTTTACACTTCTACGCTACCATAAAGAAAAAGGATACATCATGCAAAAGATACTTTTACTCCTCTTAACCTCTTTCACCCTGCTCTTAGCCGAAAATAGCTCTGCCAAAGTCGTCTATGACCTCACGACTGCCAATCAAAAAGCCTTTGAACGCAAAATACTCAAAGCCATCGTGGCAAACAAAGCCTACTATGAAAGCAAACTCAAAGAGCTCGATGTCACAGTGGTCATACATGGTGGGGCGTATCGGTATTTTACGGTAGACCCAAGTCGCACAGAGTATAAAACTGACAAGGCACTTTTGGCTGATTATACCAGTCTCAAAAAGCGTATCAAAACCATGCATGACACTTATAATGTCGAGTTTCTTATGTGTGGAGCTGGGATGCCAAAGCATGGGCTTAAAGCAAAAGATATAGTGAGTTACGTTAAAATAATTCCCAACTCTACTATAGGACTCATAGATAGACAAAATGAGGGGTATGCGTATATCCCTATCAATGATAAATAATTTAATTTAGGAGAAAGAATGAAAAAACTAACAAGAAGAAACTTTTTTAAAGGGGCTGCTGCTTTGGCTGCGATGCCACTCGTAGCGGCTGAGAGTAAAACAGAAGCTAAAAAACCTAGCACTCTGAAAGTCGTACACATTACCGATGCGCATATGGATATGGGAAATCCCGACAGTGTAGAAGCCCTCAAAATGGCTGTAACCTACCTAAACACACACTACACAGACCTAGACTGTGTGCTCTTTGGTGGGGACAATTTTAACAACAACATGAAAGCTGACTCTGATGCCCTTGTGTACAAAGAGATAGTAGAAAAACTCCACTGCCCTGTCTACCATGTACGTGGAAACAAAGAGTCTTCCCCTGCCAATGACAACCGCATACACCTTGAGGAATTTAAAAAGCTCTTTATGTCTTACAAAGGTATGACAGTAGAAGGCAAAGACTGGGCAGTCGAGATAAACGGACATCTTATTTTAGGACTTGACAGCTGTATAGAAAATGCGAACAATGGCGAATTTACCAAAGAAACACTCACATTTGCCAAAAAGATGCTAGACCTTGGCAAACCAACTCTCATGCTAAACCACCATCCCTACACCAACTACTGGTGTGGTACAGAAGCAAAAGACATACATAAGTATGTACTAGGAAATGGCGAAGAAACCATCAAAGCACTCTTTGGCTACCCCAACCTACTCGTCGCCCTTTCTGGACATAAACATATAGATAACATCAAGATGATAAACAAAGTCAAAACCATCACCACCAGAGGTTTCATCAGACCGCTAGACCTTGATGAATATCCAATGCGTTATGTAGAGATAAAAGAGAATGAAGTAAGCGAAAAGCTTATCTATACTACAGATGCCTAAGGAATACATCATGATAAAAAAACTTACATTGACACTGACACTCTTCAGCTCACTCGCGTTAGCAGATACACTCAATTATAATTTTGAAAAATCTTCACTTCAAAACTGGTCAAAGAATGGGAAATGGGAGATTTTAGCTGAAAAAGAGAATAAAATCCTCTCTTTATCCCAGCATAGTAGAGATTATTTTAACCTATGTTATACCAAAGATGTTGCTTTTACAGATGGAAGTATCTCTGTTAAATTCAGAGCCAACTCTGGACATATGGATCAAGGTGGTGGACTGATGTGGCGAGTACAGGACAATGACAACTACTATGTAGCACGCTTCAATCCACTAGAAGATAACTTTCGATTTTATATCGTGCATGAGGGCATGCGTAGCGAACTGGACTCTGCTACTATCAAACTCTCTTCAGGATGGCACACGATGAAAATCGTACAAAAAGGCACCCATTTTGAAGGCTATTTAGATGACAAAAAACTTTTAAGCCATGAAGATAAACAATTACAGAAAAGTGGTGGTGTAGGCGTATGGACAAAAGCTGATGCGCTGACTTCTTTTGATGACCTTCACATAAGTACCGACAAATAAGATGAAAAAATCTTTTTTTCTTGTTGGTTCTGCGTTGTTGTTGCTGGCGTGTAGTAACAAGCCTGCACAAAAGTCTGTCACTGTGTATGTCTCTGAAGACCAAGTCTTTTCTGAACCCCTACTCAAAGATTTTGAGAAAAGCACAGGCATCAAAGTCAATGCCATCTATGACACAGAAGAGTCTAAAAGCACAGGTGTGATGAACAGACTCATCGCAGAAAAAAACAATCCACAGGCCGATGTCTACTGGGCAAACGAACCTATACGGGCAGAGGTGCTACGCCAAAAAGGAATTTTAGCTCCCTACCAAAGCCCCAATGCGCAAGGCATTCCAAATAACCTTAGAAACAAAGACTATTTTTGGACAGGTTTTTCAGCAAGAATACGTGTGATAATCGCACAAAAAGGACTCTCTGTTTCCCCTACTTCTATCATGGCTTACACAGATACACAGTTTAAAAATAAAGCAGTCATCGCCAATCCTCTCTTTGGGACAACCACCGCACACATGGCTGCGCTTGCCACACTTTGGGGAACGGACAAAACCAAACAATTTTTAGAAAGCATGCAGACCAACAAAGTAGCACTGGCTACGAGTAACGGAGAGAGTGCAGACTTTGTAGCCAAGGAGAGCTACGCGTTTGCCTTGGTCGATAGTGACGACGCCGTAAGCAGACGCAAAGCAGGCAAGCCCATAGAGATTATCTACCCCGACCAAGGCAAAGATGATGTAGGGGCTTTGGTGGTGCCTAATGCTGTGATGCTCATACACAAAGCACCACACATAAAAGAGGCAAAAATCCTCATAGATTACCTGCTCAGTAAAGAGAGTGAAGCCAAACTTGCCTTTGCTGATTGTGCCCAAATTCCTCTGCACCAAGGTGTAAAAATGCCCGCGTTGATGAAGCCCATAGAGAAGATAAAAACCATGAATATAGATTTCCAAGAAGTGGCATTAAAAATGCAAGAAATACAGCCCATACTCAAAGCATGGCTTGCCAAACAACAATGACCTCACGTGCCAGTGGCTACCTCTTTTTAGCCTTACTTGTACTTTTGGGTGTAGTGCCTATCTTATCCATGGTAGGCTCTACATTTTATGACGCACAGGGCTTTTCTCTAGCTGGATACAGCCTACTCTTTAAAGATATTGCCTTATGGAAAAGCCTAGGAAATTCTGTTGTTTTAGCCTTTAGTGTAGCATTTTTTAGCACTTTTGTAGGGACACTTTTGGCGATACTGCTACACAAAACCAACCTCTATGCCCGTACACTATGGCTGATACTGCTCGTTATACCTCTGTTACTCCCACCTTATATTATCGCGTATGGGTGGTATGGGCTTGTGGGTAGGCAAAGTATGATTGGACAGTATCTTTTTGGATTTACGGGTACAGCATGGGTACTTTTTAGCGTCTATGTAGCCATTCCTACCCTACTCATCTCACTCTTTTTACGACAGATCAATCCTCGCTTAGAAGAAGTGGGACTGCTCACCTGCTCTTGGGGCTGTGTAGTCAAAAACATCACCCTCCCACTCATACAGCCTGCGATAGTATTTTCTTTTTTGCTGGTGTTTATCCTCAGCATTTCAGAACTCTCTGTCCCAAATTTTTTGCGTTATGATGTGTTTGTTTTACATAGTTTTACCCAGTTCTCAGCTTTTTACGACTTTCAAACAGCAACGATAGACACCATGCCCTTGCTACTTATCATCTTGGTCATTTTGTGGCTTGGGTATGCATTGCCCAAAAGACCCCTTCGTTTTCAAAACAATGCCACGATGCTTCAACTCGATGTCAGCTCCTATCAGCTACGGCTCAATGGCATGATGTTTCTACTCTTTATGGTTCTTATGGGTTTGCCTTTGTGGGGATTGCTTAGCCATATAGATAGCAGTAGCTTTATGACAGCACTTGAAAAAAGTTATCCTGCCATACGTCAGAGCCTTTTTTATGCCACAATTGCGTCACTTGTTTTATTGTTTTTAGGGTTTGTCTCGGCGTATATTATGGTCTATAAAAGCATAAAAGCATGGCATTGGCTTCAAGCAGTAATCCTCTTTTTATTTATACTCTCTTCCATACTTTTAGGCATTGCACTTATTCTATTTTGGAACCGACCTGCTACGAATTTTATCTATGGTACTTCACGCATTGTCTTTATGGCGTATGGGCTAAAATATCTCTTTTTGAGTAGTAGCATCATCCAACTCAAACTCAAACAAATCCCCTCTGCACTCATCGAAGTTGCCACACTTAGCGGGGCATCTAGCAGACAAATATTGGGCTATATCATTCTGCCTCTAAGTAAAGAAGCACTTGTGGTTAGTACACTTATAGGCTTCATCTTTACCTTGCGTGAGAGTACGCTTATGATGCTTGTTTCCCCAGCAGGAAGTACGACATTACCTCTGTATATCATGACGCAGATGGCAAATGGCAAAGAGGGTATCATCGCGTCTCTTTGTCTCATCATGATACTGCTTATATTGCTTCCACTCTTTGCCCTGCTAGGCTATACTCGATACAAAGGAACGTTAGATGATTAGACTCCAAAATATAACACTTATGCAGAAAGAACAAGCTATATTTTCTGATTTTAACTTACACGTAAAGCCCAAAGAACGTTTGGTGATATTGGGGGCATCAGGTTCGGGGAAAAGCACATTGCTTAGACTCATTGCAGGATTTATAGCCCCACAACAAGGCACTATTTACCTCAACGATAAATGTGTGACAAAAAATGAGAAAATCATCATACCTCCCCACAAAAGAGAAGTCAGTATGCTCTTTCAAGAGCTTGCTCTTTGGCCCCATTTGAATGTAGAAGAAAACATTGCATTCCCTCTCAAAGTCAAAGATATTGCTAAAAGCATACAACAAGAATGTGTCAAAGAGATGCTCTGTCTTGTAGAATTAGAAGGCTATCAAAAGCGTCATATCTCCACGCTTTCAGGAGGACAACAGCAACGTATAGCCCTAGCCAGAGCCCTCATTAGTACACCTCAAATCTTACTCATGGACGAACCACTCTCAAGCCTAGACAAAACACTCAATCAAAGTTTACGCAAAAAAATTATTGCACTACAACAAAAAATAGGATTTACTTTGGTTTATGTCACACACAACCAAGAAGAAGCCCAAGAGATAGCCACGAGAATTTTAGATTTTGAAGGAAAAAGTTGAGCCTTTATCTTTAATGCTCTCTATCTCTAAAGTACTTTGATGCATAGAGAGTATAGCTTTGACGATAGACAACCCTAAGCCCATAGAGTTGTCCCATGAGTGTGTGCCTGAACGGTAAAATTTCTTGGTCACTTTGTCTACATCTTTTTTACCTATACCTACCCCTTTGTCTACTACCAAAACTGCATCTTCAGTCACATCAACGCTCACCGTATCTTTAGAGTATTTTAAGGCATTTTCTATCAGGTTTTTAAGCACTACTTCTATCAATGTTCTGTCTGCTTTTATTACTCTTGCTTGCCCTGTTACTTCTATGGTTCTTTGAGGATAAGACTCTTGTAATGCGCGTACCACTTCATGAGTCAACACCACGATATCAAATGTACTTTTATGCAGTGAAGCTTCTTTGCTTTCAAACTTGTTCCAAAGTATCAAACGAGAAAGGAGTGACTCTATTTTGTTCCCATTATTATAAATTTTTCCCAAAAATTTATCTTGTAGTGGCTTGGGTATCTCAGTATCATCTATCAATGTCTGAGAATACCCCATAATCGAAGCAATAGGGTTTCTAAACTCATGGGCAATTGCAGAAATCATATCTGCACGTTGGCGGTTTTTGAGTTTGAGTTTGGCATTATATCGCTGCTTGATATCTTCTCGTTTTTTAGACTTTTTGAGTATTTTTATGAGACTCTGATTGATATCTTCAAACTCTTGGGTGAAAAAACGTGCTTTATACTCTATTTTATCGACTTTATCGAGATTAGAGAGATATTTATTGATAGTTCGAAGCTCTTTTTGCATACGGTTTGCACCACGTCCTATAGCAAATACAAGTACTCCCAATGCCAATGCTAAAAGTAAAATAGCTAACATTAGCATACTATTTTGTGGCATAAACAGTACTAAAATAAGTGAAAATACAATGAAAATAATGACCGCGATCGTAATAATCCTTGCCATTACATATTCTGTAAAATGAGGACGCCTATACATGAATGCTATCGCACCTTTTTCTCGACATCATTGATATAAGAGATAAAGTCGGGAACATCAAAATAGCCTACAACTTCTTCAAGTATTTGTTTGTTGGGCTTCATAAAAAAGATTGTAGGTACGCCATGCACTTTTGGTAATTTAGACATGATATTGACATCATTTCTCATAGCTTTTACCAACACATACTTAGCTAATTTTTGCTCAATACCTTTATCAGACAACGTATGACTTTCCATCTTTTTACACCATCTGCACTGCTCGCCTTCTACCATGACCATCACATTTTTATGCTCTTTTTGCGCTGTTGCCAAAGCACTGTCCAAACCTTTTGACCATTCTAGTGCAAAAAGTGCTGTAGAGAGTAGCCATATACTCATTACTATTTTCATCATCTATTTATCCTTTATTAAATGTTTGAACCATATCTCTAAACACAGCATACAGTCCTTCTACTTCTGTAATAGAAGTGCGTTCATTGGGTGCATGAATGGTATCGTTTATCACGCCAAATTCCACCACATCTATTCCAAAGGCTCCCATAAATCGTGCATCACTTGTTCCCCCTGCGGTAGAGAGTTTGGTCTCTACGCCTGTCACGCTTTTGATACTTTCAGAAAGCTTTTTCACTACTTTTGAATCACGTGTCGTTACAAATGGGTAAGAGCCTTGTGTAAGCTCCAGACTATAGTCTAAACCCTGAAAATATTTGTCTATATGTATTTTAATATCTTCTTGTGTTGTTTTTGTGGAGTTACGCACATTAAACATGAGTTTTAAATCACCTGGTGTGACGTTGGTTACTTCCATGCCTCCACGAATATCCGTAATCACCATTTGGCTTGGTGCGAAATCATCATCACCATTATCTAGGTTGATACCTGCAATTTTATCTAAAATAGGTGCTATCTGGTGTACAGGGTTGATGGCTTTTTCTGGGTAGGCAGCATGTCCTTGTTTCCCCTGTATGGTTAAATATCCATTGATAGACCCTCTACGCCCTATCTTGATGGCATCTCCAAATTTTGTCTCACATGTTGGTTCTGCAACAATACAGTAATCTGGTAACATCCCTTTTTCTTTCAGATACTCTAACATAATGACTGTACCATACTTGGCATCACCCTCTTCATCCGAAGTAAGTAGTATAGAGAGTCTCCCCTCAAAATTTTCAACCTCTTTACACGTCTGCACAAAAGCTGCCACACCAGATTTCATGTCTTGGGTACCTCGTGCATAGATATTGCCCTCTTTTATCACAGGTACAAAAGGATTGGTATCCCAGTTATTACCAGCTGGCACCACATCTACATGCCCAGCAAAACACAGATGTACACCTGCACCAAACGTTTTAGATAAAAAGAGATTTTTCACACCCTCTTTATTCACATAGGTAGCTTCATATCCATCAAGATACTCTTCTATAAACTTCAAAGAACCTGCATCATCAGGGGTTAAAGATTTGTAACTTAATAGTTTGATTAATAAATCAACAACATTCATTTGAACTCATTTAAAATTAGATTTTGTATTATAAGTAGATTGTGCTTTAGGGTACCTCTAAAATAGAAGTATCATTTAGCCAGATAGCAAAGAAAAATTCTTTGCTAGAGATTATTTTTCAGTTTCACCAGCATAAGACATAATGCCACCATAGTGGTTAATCGCACCCTTATGTCCATTTTGTGCGAACATGCTGGCTATCTGTCCACTACGACTCCCTGTACGACATGTAAAAATCACCTTTTTGTCTTGTGTTTCATTAAACAGTGCTTGTCCCCATTGCTGAAATGTAGTTGTAGGCTTTAACATATCAACACCTTTGATATGGCCTGCATTGTATTCCATATCCTCTCTAACATCCACAAGAAGAAAATCAACATTACCCTCTTCTCTTGCTTTGAGTAAGGTAGCTAGTTCTTCAGAACTCACATCTCTTTTTTCTAATAATTGTTGCATAGTACATTCTCCTGACGTTAAAATAAACGCGTATTATAGTAAATAATTATTATAATTTACTTTTTATGCTTCTTCTTTGGATACTTTTTCAAGTTCCTCTTTTGCTTTCTTTTTTGCCTCTATTTCTTTTAATTGTTTCTCTTTGTACTCTGGTGTACAAAAAATTTGACAATGACAAATACCTGTCTCTGGAATTTCATGTTCTATTGCAGGTTTACATGGACAGATTCTATCATCTGTACTCTTGAATTTACCCTCTTTCTCTGGATCTGGTTCAACCATAAAACATGGACAAAATCTTTTTCCAAAAAGAAGTTTATGACGTGCAAGTCCCATAATTACACCTTCATTTACATCTTCGTTCGCTCCATAAACCCACCCTTTGCTTTCACATACTTTATCAGTGAATTTTTCTGTTTTTACGAGTTCAGCTTTGAACTCTTCGGAATTCATGTCTAGTTGCTGCATCATTGTTTATCCTTTGTATTTATCTGTTACTGTAGTTATATCTAAACAAAATTAATATATAATAAGAAAAATATCATTAAGGATAAAAATGCAAATTGATGACGAAGTTTTAGCAAAATTGGAAAAACTTTCACATTTACATATAGCTGAAAACAAAAAACAAGAGGTAAAAGAACAACTTTCTGGTATTTTAAATTATATTGAAAATCTCAATGAATTAAATACGGATGCCCTTGATGCATCCTTCTCTACCTTGGACGGAGGAACACCTTTAAGAGCTGATATACCTAAAACGGATACAAGTATTCCCAAAGAGATTATATCCCACGCACCACAGGCAAAAGATGACTTCTTTATTGTGCCTGCAATTATAGATTAATACACAAGGATAATCATAATGGCATTTGACATTAAAAAACTACTACAAAGTGTTGTTGCACATGGTGCATCAGATTTACACCTCGTTTCTCGTACGGAACCACAAATTAGACTAGATGGTGTACTCAAAGCAATTAATCTTCCTGAGCTCACAGGCGAAGATATCGAAGAGATGTGTTATTCCCTCATTACTGAAAAGCAAAAAAAGCACTTTGAAGAGAATGGTGAACTAGATTTCGCGCTTTTGCTTCCAAATATTGGACGCTTTAGGGCGAACTATTACAAAACACTTGGAGATATGGCGGCAGCTTTTAGGATTATTCCTATTGATGTCCCTGCTTTAGATGATTTGGGTGCACCTGCAATTTATAAAAAACTTATTCAAAGAGAAAAAGGGCTTATCTTGGTTACTGGACCAACAGGTTCAGGTAAATCAACTACATTAGCGGCCATGCTCAATGAAATAAATCTCACAGAAAATAAACACATTGTCACAGTAGAAGACCCTGTAGAGTTCATCCATCAAAATAAAAAATGTGTCTTTTCTCATAGAGGTGTAGGTGAAGATACCAAATCTTTTTCCGTTGCCTTAAAATATGCTATGCGTCAAGATCCAGATATTATACTTATCGGTGAAATGAGAGATAAAGAAACTATCGAAGCTGCACTCACCGCAGCAGAGACTGGACACCTGGTATTTGGAACCCTGCATACTTCATCTGCACCAGGAACTATTAACCGTATTATCGATGTATTTACAGGAGATGAGCAACCACAAATCAGAGCTATGATTTCCACTTCATTGGTCGCAGTCATCGCACAAGCGCTCTTGCCTAAACTAGGTGGTGGTCGTGTTGCAGCATCAGAAATCCTCATCACAAACCATGCTATCTCAAACCTTATTCGTGAAGATAAAGTACATCAAATCTATTCGCAAATGCAATTAGGTCAAGGAGATACAGGTATGCAGACACAGACACAAGCACTTTTAAAATTCTTAAAAGATGGTAAAATTTCGCGTGATATTGCATTGCAATATGCCAATAAGCCTGAAGAGCTTGCCAAAGCAGCAGTGTATTAAAAACAGCTGCCTAAAGCCTTTTTAGATACAATACAAAAATAGAATGATTGAGGGAGAAATAACGTATATGGAAAATTTTTCAATGGTTGATTTTAATTATTTTGATGTTGTCATTGCCGCAATAGTATTACTGTTAGGTATTAAAGGTTTCATGAATGGGTTCATTAAAGAAGTTTTAGGGCTTGTAGGACTCATTGGTGGTGTTTATTTAGCATCACGCCTGGCTGACACTGCTGCAAATTTTATTGATACAAACTTCTTTCATCTTGAAAATATTGCTCTTTTAAAACTTATAGGTTTTCTTGCTATACTCATTATTGTTTGGTTGGGAGCCACTATTTTAGGATCTATTTTTTCCAAGCTTACCAGTGCGAGTGGATTGGGCTTTTTAAACCGTCTTTTTGGATTTATTGCAGGAGGAGGTAAATATTTTCTTATTTTTGCCCTTATTGTCACAGCACTTTCAAACGTTTCTCTTGTAAAAGATAACCTCGAAAAGCATGTGCAAGATTCCATTTTATATCCATATCTTAAAAAAGCAGGTGCCTATCTTATCAATTTAGATCCGAGTAAACTTGGCTTTGAGAGTACCTCTACTTCACAAGTAGTAAAAAAAATGATAAATCTAAAAGAAGAACAAAACAATTCATCTGTAGTCAAATCAATACAGACAAAAAATGATAATAACCAAAGTGAATTTTCTCACTAAAAAGGTACAACACAATGATCACTTATGAAAAGCTTTTAGAAAAATTTAAGGATTTACTTAAAAGTAATACCCTGAAATTTACTAAACAACGAGAGCTTATTTTAAAGTTTCTCTACGAGAATAGTGATCACTATACCCCAGAAGATATTTATATGCTTCTCAAAAAAGAGTATCCAAATATAAACATTGGTATTGCCACTGTTTATCGTACATTAACCTTGCTCGAAGAGTCAGGTATCGCCTCTTCTATATCATTTGGTGCACAAGGCAAAAAGTATGAACTAGGGCTCAAAAAGCATCATGATCATCTCATCTGTACAGCATGTGGTGAGATTATAGAATTCTTCGATGAAACCATTGAAGCACAACAAGAAAAGATTGCTGAAAAATTTAATTTTCAAATGCTTGACCATACGATGAAAATTGTCGGTCTTTGTGAAAATTGTCAAGCATAAGCCATCTTAGCACAACGTCTACAACTATATTACTAAACAGGAGAACCCTTGATATTTGAAAATCAATATATTCAAGAGCGTATTAAAAAAACAGAAACACTCAGAGAAAAAGGCATCAACCCTTATCCAAACCAAGTCAAAAAAGGCGCACCCTCAGCGACTTTTTTAAGTGAATGTAACTATGTGCATGACATCGTAGTAGACGAAGGTGAAATGAAACAGGATAAAGAGAAGTCT
>JALSPX010000104.1 GCA_026985755.1 Sulfurovum sp.
ATATTATGCAGTTCTTTATCGATATAATATCCATAAAGAACTAAAAAAGAAGTCAACTTGCTAACATGGGTAGAAAATATCTAGAGGATGTTACTTACTAAGCATGCAAATTTTATTTTAATGTACGTATCTCTTTACCATTGAGTAGATAAATCTCACAAGGTGATTTTATAGTTTTACCTGCACCTTGCTGGGTACAATGCTCCATAGCAATTTTAGTGGCATTCTGTTCTGATTTACTATCGTGTGAATACCCCATAATATATTTGTTATTTTCATCTATAGATATGGCTAGTGCCGCATTTTTTTTATCATTTTTGTGTTGTGTGATAATCGCATTGACTTTTTGAAGTGTTTTTTCTTTATCAATATTTGTATCTGTTTTTGTACTACAACCTTGAGCTAGAAGTGCCAAGAGTGTAACAAGTATATATTTATTTTTGTGCATCATTTCCCTTTTTATTTTAATAAACACTCACTATTGTAATCTAATTTATCTTAAGATCACCTCTTACTAATGTTGATGGCAAAGTCTATGATTTATTTTATCATGATAGAATGTTAGTTGTTTTAGGGCATCACCTATTTTTGAGGTGCCCTTTATAAATTTTTATAAAAGGTTTTATATGAAAATTGTATGTATAATACTTGCGTCATTGGTCATTTTTTCTGGCTGTTCTATCACAGATTTAGACTATAGGATGCGTAATAAGAAGGCAAGAGCCGCACTCTATAAACAACAGCAAGCACAAAAAAGAGCAAGTTTAAAGGCAAAAAAAGAGGCTATAAGAAAAAGAAAACGTATAAAAGCCCGCCAATCTATACCTAAACCTCCTAAAAAACATATCACATTAAAAAAAGTTGAAGATGATAATTATAGTGCGGAGTATATGTATCCCAAAGCTAAAAAAACAACTTCACCCAAAGTGAGTGAAACTAGCCCTTTGCCAGTGCTCTCTTCATCGATGACAAAAGAGGAATGTATAGAGATTATCGGGCAAGCAAAGTTCGATCTCTTTACTCAAAAGTTTGGAAATGAAGCCTCTACATTGAAGCGTTGCAAAATGATGAAAGCGATGAAGTAACTATTAGATGCATAGAGTAGACAAAGAACAGTATCTTATTCATGGATTAGATTCGAAATATATAGGCGATGATGCAGCTATTATAGGAGATACCCTCTACAGCATGGATGCTTTCTTTGAGGATGTACACTTTAAACGTGATTGGATGTCTATGGCACAGATAGGTAGAAAAGCCATGCTAGTCAATATCTCTGACGCTATAGCGATGAATGCCCAACCACAATATGCGCTTGTAACCGTATCATTACCTAAAGAACTTACCCATGATAATATTGATGCACTCACAGCAAGTATGCAGGCTACAGCAGCCCAGTATGGTTGTGAAATAATAGGAGGTGATACGATAGGTGGCGACAAACTTCACTTAAGCATTACGATTATTTCTAAAAGTGACCATCCACTTTTACGTACAGATTTAAAAGCGGGTGATTTGCTTGCTTATACAGGTGTACTTGGTGAAAGTAAAAGAGACTTGGAGGCACTTTTTCGTGGAGAACGTATATCTCCAAATTCACGCTTTTATGAACCTACACTTAGAGCAGATTTTATAGCTAAGGCACGACCATATTTAAATGCAGGCATGGATATCTCTGATGGACTTTACTGTGATACCAATAAATTGATAGATATGAATAAATATGGATTTGAACTCTTAGAAGAGATTGATGATGTAGTCGGGCTTAGTGGTGAAGAGTATGAGATGTTAATCTCTTTTTCTGAAGAGCATTTAGAAGCGGTAAAGGCTGTGGCTAAAGAGACGCAAACACCTTTAACTGTGTTTGCCAGGGTGGCGAAAAATAATAAACGCTTTAGGTGTGAGAGTCATCATTTTTAGTAGGTACTGTTCGATTTGCTAATGCTTGTGGATAGAGTCGTGCTTTAGCAATACTTTCTGCTCTTTTCGTAAGTATTACATCATCTATATCTAAAGCACGTGCAAACTCTCTTTTGCCCACCATATTTTGTTCTATATAGCCCAGTGTCAGAAGCTCTTTGGCTATAGCATCACACATATCCAGCGCAGAGGAGACTTTGACTATCTCACAGCGGGCATAATGTGCCCGAGGGAAGGAGACCTCTGCCACACGCAGAGTAGGGTCATCACCAGGGATTTGCTGTGCCCCAAAAAGTGGTTTACTTCCTACATGTGCTGTAGAGAAGCTTGGTATATACTGGCATAGGTGTTTGATAGCAGCATTGGTACGGGTGGTAGTTTCTTCTTCTTTCCACTCTTTTTCTATTTTGTCTATAAAGTCTTGTCCTAGTTTTGGTTGGCAACTTAGTGTGGTGTTTGATACCAGCCCATCTTCATACAGGGTTATCTCTTTGGTCATACCATGTAGCTGAAAGTAACCATGAGGGTAAGGGGTAAACTGCCCCATACCTTGCGGTGTACCACGCTCTCCGTGAAAGATGATTTCTGGGAACTTGATGTCATTATGGTCATCCCATTGGGTGATATAGGCTGCTTTAAACTCCACCATAGCCTTACAGGGTACAGAGAGCAAATCATCTATTTTTCCTGTGCGAAACCCTGCTGCATTGATAAGGTAGTTAAAATGCTCTGTATGACTTATGTCATTTTGCACATATGAAATATCCCAACTGTCTAGGTCATAGTTTTTCTGTACATTATGAACGATGCTTTGGGTATGTAAGGCTACATTATTCATGCTTTCCAAACTTAAGGCTGTCCCCGCAGCGAGCCTAAAGAGATTGAGTCCAAACTCCTGCACCATAATGAGAGGAAATTGTACTTTATCTAAGTCTATGTTTTGTGCAACAGGTATCATCCATTCGTCACAGGAGTTTGGATTTTGGATGAGCGTTTTTTCTCTAAGTTGTAGTATCTCTTCTTTGGGGTAGATCTTATAGTAGTTCTCTGCTTTTCCCAATACTTCATTGGCCGAGTCTTGTGCGATGAGTGCCTGATACTCTTTGGTAAGTAAATCTAGTCTAGGCAAGAGTGCTTGGGGTGTACTTTTGTCAGTAGTAGGCAGTACGATGACTGTGGGTCTGTAGTCCACGATGTAAGGGTAAAAACGTAGAAAATCTATAGATTGTTTAAGTAAGGTGACACACTGAGCATCAGATATCTCACGATAGAGGTTTCCCCCTGCGTGTAAATGACAAAACGGAGGCCCTGTTACCAAAGAAGACTCTTTTTCAAACAAGGTAATGTCCAGTCCCATTTTACCAAAGTATAGTGCGGCTGTAGCACCTGCCACACCTCCACCGATGATGGCTATTTTTGCTTGTTTCTCTTTCATTTTATCCTCGCGTGGGGGGGGTGTAGTTCTTGACTACACCGTATTTTATATATCCATTTTTTTGTTAGCCCTTACGGCGATGTTTTTATTTTATTCCTATGTTTTTATGTGGTGTAGTCGGGGACTACACCCTACAAATATTGTAATAAATCTAT
>JALSPX010000105.1 GCA_026985755.1 Sulfurovum sp.
TACATCGCAGGATTACTCTTTCTTTTTTTCTATGTAGGTAAAGGGAAAGTAGACCTTTTCTTATCTCTTAATGAAGATGCATCTTTTATGTTGACTTGGGCAGTAGGCTATGAAATTATTGCTGTATTTATATTGCTATGGGTCGTAAAAAGTGCTATATCATTTACTATGTCTAATGCTAAAAAGGGTAAAAACAGACAATTTAGACGACCATAAGTCTATCTATTTTTTAATTCATTATGCAAATACTTACCTGTATATGATCCCGTTTTTTCATGCTCTTTTGCTAACTTTTCAGGACTCCCTGTTGCGATAATAAGCCCACCTTTATTTCCCCCTTCAGGTCCCATATCTATAATATAATCAGCATTTTTTACCATATCGAGATTGTGTTCTATGACTACCACAGAATTGCCAAGCTCTACCAAATGATGCAATACACCAGTCAGTCTATCCACATCAGCAAAATGTAGCCCTGTAGTAGGCTCATCAAGGATGTAGAGTGTCTTACCTGTATCTTTTCTACTTAGCTCTTTAGAAAGCTTAATACGCTGAGCCTCACCACCAGAGAGTGTGGTGGCATTTTGCCCCAGTTTGATATAGTCTAAACCTACATCCGTCAGTGTTTTAAGCCGTACCGCTATGTTTGGAATGGCTTTAAAGAATTCCAAGGCTTCACCTACAGGCATAGCAAGAACATCTGCAATAGACTTCCCTTTATAAAGGATTTCTCTTGTTTGGGCATTGTATCGTGTACCACCACACATATCACACTCTACCAGCACATCAGGTAAGAAGTGCATCTCAATTTTGAGCTGTCCATCCCCTTGACAGGTCTCACAGCGTCCACCTTTGACATTAAAGGAGAAACGCCCTATTTTATAACCTCGCAGTTCTGCTTCTTTGGTTTGTGCAAAAAGTTTACGTATCTCATCCATAATACCTGTATAGGTAGCAGGGTTAGAACGTGGTGTACGACCTATGGGGCTTTGGTCTAGGTAAATCACTTTATCTACTTTGTCCAACCCTGTAATCTCCACACCTTCAACTTTATTGACCTTTTTCGCACGGTTGAGAAGTTCTCTTGCCACAGGTAGAAGTGTTTGTAAAATCAGTGAAGATTTCCCAGAACCACTCACTCCCGTCACACAGACAAAGTTACGCAACGGTATCTTGGCATCAAGTTTCTCTATGTTGTTTAGCGTGACATTTTTTATCTCTATCCACTCTTTTTGAGGATTATCGTGAGAGTATGCTATCTCTTTTTTACCATACATGTAGTCTGCAGTAAGTGTTTTGGCTTTGGCTAGTTTTTTGGCATCACCAGCGAAGACGACTTCTCCACCAAACTCACCAGCACCTGGACCAATATCAATGATATAATCCGCCGCAAGTATCGTCTCTTTGTCATGTTCCACAACAATCACCGAGTTCCCTTTGTCTCGTAAAGAATTTAACGTACGTATCAGCTTCATCGTATCACGTTCATGCAGTCCAATACTTGGTTCATCGAGCACATACATCACGCCAGTAAGCCCAGAACCTATCTGAGAAGCAATACGAATACGCTGTGCCTCTCCACCAGAGATTGAGCGTGCGTCACGAGAGAGTGTAATATACCCTAGCCCCACATCATATAAAAAGTAGAGTCTCTCATAAAGCTCTTTAAGTATGGACTCTGCTATCATCTTTTGTTGTTCTGTTAGATATGAAAAACTTTTTTCATCAGCAAAAAGTGCATACGATTTTTCAATAGGCATATCGATAATATCTGCTATATTTTTGCCTTCTATTTTCACTGCCAAAGAACGTGGACGCAATCTATGCCCCTCACACTTGTCACATACTTTTTCTGTCATATACTCGGAGAGATCTTTTTCATCTTTAAACATATCATGGGCAAACTTCACCACACCCGGCCACTCACGTGTAAGCTTATGGCGTTTCCATATAAAGTTTACCGTGCCACCGTTGCCGTATAGAATGGCTTTTTGTTGATGTGCCTCCAGTTCACCATAGGGTATCTTAATATCAATGTCATTTTGTTCACAAAAGGCATTGAGAAACTTCGTGTAGTAACTTTTGTTAAAGCCATACATGATTTTAACGGCACCCTTGTCAATACTCAGTTCAGAATCTATCACTTTTTTGAGGTCTATCGCATAACGAATGCCCAGTCCATCACAGGCAGGACAAGCACCTTTAGGTGAGTTAAAAGAGAAACTCACAGGTTCTAGGGGCTCAAATGAGAGTTTACAGTCAAAACATGCCAAGTGCTCTGAGTAGTGCATATGCTGACGCTCAAACTCTATCTCTTCATGGTTGAGTACTTCTATCTCTAACTCACCATAAGACTCTTTGAGAGCTTTTTCTACATCTTGCCCTATACGGTCACGGTTGTCTGATTTGATTACCACACGGTCAATCACCACTTTTATGGTATGTTTTTTGGTTTTAGAGAGTTCAATCTCATCATCAAGTCGCACCATCACACCATCTATCATGGCACGTATATAGCCTTTATGCCGTAAAGACTCGAGCATATCAACAAAAGTACCCTTTTTTTCTTTCACAAGCGGTGCCATAATAATAAGCTTCGCCCCCTCAGGAATACGCAACACCTCTTCGATGATATCTGAAGCCGACATAGATGAAATAGGTTTACCACACTCATGACAATGCTGTTCACCCACACGGGCAAACAGTAGCCTCAAATAATCATAAATTTCTGTAATCGTTCCCACCGTAGAACGTGGATTTTTAGAGGTAGTCTTTTGGTCTATGGCAATAGCAGGCGTAAGCCCTTCTATCTTATCGACATCAGGTTTACCCACACGCCCTAAAAACTGTCTAGCATAGCTAGAAAGTGATTCTATATACCGTCTTTGTCCCTCTGCATAAAGCGTAGAAAAGGCTAATGTAGACTTCCCTGAACCCGAGATACCCGTGACCACTACGAGTTTGTTTTTGGGGATGCTTATATCAATATTTTTTAAGTTATTCTCTTTTGCCCCATAGACATGTATCATATCTTGTTTCATAAAATTCCTCTGATTTAAAAAGATATTTTACAACAATCTATCATTGAAGCAGATTACATTAACTACTATATATGAATATTCATTTAATCATTCTCACTTTCAAAAACTTTTGCCAATGTAGTTCGTATTTGTTTAGGCATATAATATTTAAACTGTTTAGGTTGTATAAAAAAATCTATCTTCCCACATTTTTCGGATATGTCGTTCCAAGAATCTATTTTAAGATTTATTGCTAATACTCCAAGGGTTGGTAATTTTGAAAAATTATTTTTAATTAAGAAGTTGGCAAATTCTGTTAGTTCAGGATTATGACCAATAACAAAAATACTTTCATAGCTATCATCTTGAAGTGTCAATACATTCATTATCGTCTCAGGACGTGAGTTATAAAGTTCTTCCATATAATGAATACGTCCTTCGTAGCCTATTTTCCTTCCCAGTGTATCTGCAGTAATTTGTGCCCTTAGCGCTAGACTTGATATGATTAAATCAGGTTTAAGTTGCTGCAAAGACATATAAGAACTCATCGTATCTAAATCTTTATGTCCTCTTTTTTTCAGCCCTCTTTCAAAGTCACTTAGGCTTCCATCACTCCAGTCAGACTTAGCATGGCGTATAAGGTATAATGTTTTGATAATAGACTCCTTTGGGTGTATAAATACTCAAACAAACCCACCTATATTTTAAAGTGGGTTTTATTGAAGATTTATAGTTTTAGATGTCTGCCATTGCTTTAGACATACTTTGTACTGTTTTTTCCATAATCATCTTACCCAAGGCAACATTTCCATCATCTCTGAAGATGGCAAAGGTCGTCAATTTCGAGAAGTTATCTCCACTGCCTGAACCTGATGAGTTTACAAGGAAAACATGTCCATCTTCTGTTCTTGCTTCTACTAACGATGCTTCTGCAAAGCCTACATCTAGTGAAGACTCAGAAATCATTCTGTAGGCATCATTGAAGATACTTGCTGAATAGGCAATATCTACAGACGTATTCTCTTCATCTATATAAAGTGTTTCTCCTGAAAAGTTCAGTACAGCTGAACCAAGGTAACCATTGACTGTGCGCAGTTTTTTCATTGATTGTTCAAATTCTATCATTTATTATCCTTCTTAACTATTTTGTATTTTTTGCATAATATCATTAAAAGTATCAAGGCTTCCGCCCTGTTCTTTTAAAAATGCTTCCAGAATAGACAATGAATCATCTATTCCACCTATATTTTCTGCTTCTGATAGTTGTCGATACAAAGACTCAATGATAGCCCTAGCACCAGGAGACATTCCTTTTCTTGTTGAAACATAGTTCCTAAAAGATCCATCAGGATTTGTAGCTACTCTTACATGAGCAAATACCCAGTAAAAACCTCCATCTTTACAGAGGTTCTTTACAAAAGTTTTGACATCCTTCCCCGATTTTAAGTTATCCCACAAAAATTTAAAAATTACTTTGGGCATATCTGGATGACGAATTATTGAATGTGGTTGCTCTAATAATTCTCCTTGTGAATATCCTGCTAATTTGAAAAAAATGGGGTTTGCATAAGTAATATTACCTTCTGCATCTCCTTTTGAAACTACAATATCTACGCTTTTTACTTCATGTTCTATATCCGTTGGTACAACACTCATCTATTCTCCTTTATTTTGTATTTACTGGTTGTATTGGTTTGACTAAAAATTTCATTTTGGCTATTTTCTAAATGCAGATATCACCTCCTTAACATCATCTTTTTTAAATGGTTTATGCACAATAGCATTATAAATCCTATTTTCATCTTCACACATATTAGGATCTCCCGTTATAGAGACTGCAAAAATAGGCTTATGTGAATGTTTAGCTTCAAACTTTCTATATTTATGTAAAAGTTCGCTTCCTGACATCCCATTCATATGATTATCCAGATAAACTATATCAAATGCATTTCCATCTTTTGCATTCTCTTTTAAATATTTTAGTGCTTTTTCTCCATCTAGAGAAGTCGTGATATCAACATATTCACCTTCAAGCATAGATTCCAATAAAGTTACATTTATTTTATTGTCGTCAACAATCAATACTTTCGGTTTTTTTCCTGAAAAAACTACATTATAGAGTGCATCAGCATTATATATATTTTTTGAGGTTATTTTAATATTCTCCAGATTGTCTCTATCTAATAGTGAAAACAATTTTTGCTCTATTAATAAAAGTTCAAATTTTTTTGATTTTCCTGCTTCGATAATGTCAGAGGTTATTTTTTCCTCAAAACAAATAACATATCCAATCTCATCTTCCATTACATCAGAAATAATTATTTTCTCATTTGGTATGCCAAATTCTAAGAGAGAATGTTGGATGAATTTTGGATACTTTGCTTGTGTATAATCTGTTAAGATTAAAATTTTCTTTTCTAAATTATATATTTTTTCATAACTTGGTGTGTCATCTATGATTTCTACAGGAAGTTCAAAATAAAACTCACTTCCCTCATCAAGTTTACTTTTTAATTTTAGTTCTCCTCCCATTTGAGCTACATAAGAAGCAGATATTGCTAATCCAAGCCCAGTGCCTCCATACTTATCTTGTGTATCATCTTTTGCTTGAGAAAATGATTTAAACAATTTTTTTTGATCATCTTCTTCTATACCAATACCTGTATCTTTTATAGAAAACTTTATTTTTTTGTCTGCATTATTCCAAATTATTTTTAGATCTATTTGATGTTTTAGTGGTGTGAATTTATAAGCATTTCCAATCAAATTAGTAAGTATACGTTTCAATTTTAAAGTATCAATTTTAATCTCTTTAGGAATATTTGGACTAATAGAAATAAAATAATGTATCTTTTTTTCTAACATTCGTGCAGAAAAGGCATTTGCTATATCGGAAAAAAAAGTGATTGGGCATACAAGCTCTTCACTTGCAAGCGTAGTTTGATATCTATTCTTTGCAGTTTCCAAAATAGAATCTGTTAATGTATTGATAAAAAATGCACTCTCCTTTGCGTTTGTAACAAATTTTTTTAATCTTTTGTCTTCTATTTGATCTTCCAATAATTCTAAAAATCCATGAAGACTATTCGCTGGTGTTCTTATATCATGTACGGTATTTGATAGAAAAAGCAACATACTATTATCATCAATATTTACTTCTTCTTTAGGCTTTAATATCTCCATATCATGAAGAGAACTGCTAGTAGCATTATCATTACTAGATAGTATATTTTTAATGATACTTATTAAATAAGGTGTTGCCTCATTTATTAATACCATTTCTTTTGCTGTATATTTTTTTAATTTACTGGTTGTTGTAGCAGAAAGACGAAATATGCCCAAAAGTTCATTATTTTCAATAATAGGATAAATAAGTTGTGATTTAAGTTTATAATTTAATTCATTGTCATAACTTTGAAAATAATCTTTGTCACTTGTAATGTAATTATAAATCTTTGCAGTTTTTGTTAAAAATACTTTTCCGATACAACCTTTTGGATCCACCATCGATAGAGTTCTAGCATTATGATTAACATACTCAACTATATTCTCTTTTCTGTCATAAAATAGTTTAAGCTTTAAATCCTGAGTCTTTTTATCATAAATATATAAAGATGCTATATCAGATTTAATTAAGTTATTTAATAAATCTTTAAGCTTTATACTTAATAAATTCATATCTTTTGATATTTCTTTATTACTGATAATGTCTCTCAATTCATCTATCATTCAAATAACCTCTTTATTGTTAAGTAGAATGATATCTTGGAATTGTCAAAAAATGTCAAAAATATAGTTTATAAATGAGGTGCATCCTTCTTTATCTATAGCCAAATTTTTTTCACAAGCATCATAATGGCAAACACATAAAGTGCTAAAAGAGCCATTTTATGATTTTTGGAATTTACATGATCTTTAAGCCATATCCCCATAGTAACACCTACGAGTGATGCTATAGCAACCACAAGTCCATTCTGAAAATCTATTGTACCTGAACTTAGTCTACTTATCATACCTGCAACAGAAGAGAAAGCTACAAAAAATAAGCCTGCAGAAACTGCTTTTTTAATAGGATAATGTAACAGTCCTACAAGTAATGGCGTCAAAATAATAGACCCACCAATACCCAAGGTAATCGCAAAAACACCTATCACAAGACCTATCACAAAAAGTAACGCTTTAGAGAGTGATTTTGTTTGAGAATCATCTTCATGGTTTTTTGAGAAGAAAAGTCTAAAAAGTGCAAAAAGCAGTAAGCCAAAAAAGAGTGCTTGAAGTACGACATCAGAAATATACTGTGTGACATAACCCCCAATGTACCCACCTACAAAACCACCAAAACCTACAAAAATGCCCTCACCCACAATCAGTGAGCCTTTTTTATGATTTAAGTAAGAGCCAAACACCGAAGAAAATACCATTTGTATAATAGAGATACCAATAGCATCTTTAATATCAAATCCTATCACCAAAAGGATAGGCACAAGTATCATCCCGCCACCTATGCCAAAAAATCCTGACATGGTACCAATAAATATTCCAACAAGTATAAGTTCTATTATCATCTATTTCTCCAAATTTCCTTGGAAGTATAGCATGAATTTTTGATTATATATACATAAACTGAGACAAGAAAATAATAGTAATCACAAAAGCAAAGGGCAACACGTGACTTTTAAACACCAAAGGCTGTATACCCATATAGACCTGCAAAAATCCTCTAAGCCCTAGCCAAATACCCAAAAAGGCTTTAAGTGACAAAAGCATCTGAAAACGTGTAAGCCCTTCATCTGCTATCGTACCATAGACCTGAGAAATCAAATACAATCCCGTCAACACCGCCACTATTAAGCTAGGTGGCACCACCTTGCGTACATATTTCATAAAAGACTCACGAATCTGCTTATGTTCCTCTGTACTATAGGCTTCTTTGATATGCACCAAAAATAGATTATCCACGATAAGAAACCCACCATAAATAAATGCAGCAAAGAGGTGGACGGTTTTGATAAGTATAAAGGTCATAAAAAATCCTAAATTTTTGAAGAATTATAGTAGATTATCAAAGAAAGTGTTTTGACTTATGTCAAATAGTGATCACATTCAAAAGCCTTACTCTAAAAAATCCTGAGAAAAAAATGCTTCAACCACCTCTCTCATCTCTTTAGGGTCTTCTATACAATTCACTACATTTCTAAAAGCAGAAGCTCCTGCATAGCCTGCTTTAGAGTAAGAATGTAGATTTTTCCTGAAGATGATGGCACCATATTTATCATAATATTTTATCATCTGGTCAAAATGTTCTAAAACCACCTCTTTGATAAGCGCAGGGGTGGGTGCTACCATCCCCTCTTTAATTTGTCTAAATATCCATGGTTTGCCCACAGCGGCACGTCCTATCATCACACCCTCAGCACCTGTGTACTCACGTACCCACTTTGCTTTTTCTGGTGTGTCTATATCGCCATTAGCAAACATAGGAATGTGGATATTTCGTTTTATCTCTGCGAGTGCATCATAGTCTACAGGAGCCTTGTATCGCCCTGCTCTGGTACGTCCATGTACTGCGATATAATCTGCTCCAGCATCTTCACAAAGTTTGGCTATCTCAACATGGTTTTTTTCGTTAAATCCTAGACGAAACTTGACGGATGTGTACTCTTTGTTGGAATACTTTTTAATCGTCTCTATTACCTTTGCCATTTGAGGTAAATCTGTCAATAAAGAGGAGCCTTGCAAGTTGTTTACCACCTTAGGGGCAGGACATCCACAGTTTAGGTCTATACACGTCACATCATCACGTTCATTGATGATTTCCACTGCACGTCTTATCACACCAAGATCCGAACCTGCAATTTGTATAGAGTAAGGATTTTCAATAGGTGCCTTTTCAAGCATTTTGTAGGTTTTTTTAGAGTGATGTATAAGTGCGTTTGAGCTTATCATCTCTGAGACTGTCAGATCCACCCCAAACTTCTTAACAACAGAACGAAAAGGAAGGTCTGTAAAGCCCGCAAGTGGGGCTAATGCGTAGATGGGTTTACTAAAGTCAAGACTTTTGGGCATTATTGTTTAATTGCTACTACTTTAGTAGATACTTGGGTTCATTACATACAGAATGTATATCAATAATATCTTCTAATTTATATTTACTATTTTGACGTTTTAAATCATAAAGGGCTCTAAACTTAATAAATTCGTCCTCTTCTTGTTCATTCAAAAACTTACCTGCTTGTTCTAAAAGTTCATATTCAAATAGTAAATAAAGATAGGCATTTTGTGCTTTTTCATTTTTTTCCTGAAAGGTCTTAAACAACATGAGGTTTTCATCTGGTTTAAAATATTTTTTTGTGACAACAGCCACTTTAATAAAGTCCTCACATCTAAGATTTAGATCTTCAACAAAAGTAGATAAAATATCTCTATTTAATTTTAAATCATCTTCTACACTAACTCTATTGAGCATTACCAAGAAGTTTTCAACATCAAATACTTTACTATATTTTCGAGCCTCTTCAAAATCAGACCGCTTTGCAAAAATCTTTAAAGCTTCTTTCTGAACATCTTCTGAATAATCTGAAGTTGCCTTCATCACACTTTCAACAAATTTTTCATCCGATTCTAAAAGGTTTAATCTATTTTTTACTAATATCTCATTGCCTGCATTAAAGACCTTTGCCATTTTTGCTTCTTTAAGGTCAATATATTCTCCATTTTTAATTTTTTGAATGATATTTACAACCTTAGCAAGACGTGGAGTTAAGCCCTCTACATTATCAAGCACGGTTAAGTTAGATTTACCTAAAAGCACTGCAGAAGCTCCCATTTCATCCATGGCATACTTTTGTTCTTTGGGTTCATTTACAAGTGACCAGTATAGTGCATCTTCCAGTGTCTCTGTATCTTTCGTCCATTTTTTAATTTTAAGATAATTTCTTAATCCATAAAATAACATATGTACAATAGTAAAAAGAAACAGTAATAACGCAGGTAAAACTACCCAAATAGTAATAGGTAGCCTAATGTTTAATAAATCTAAACGATAAGAACCAAGTTCTAGCGTATAGACAAAAGCACCTATTAGAAGAATAAGTATGAGTGACGCGAATGTATAAAGACCTAGTTTCATGATGACTCCCTATTTTTGTTCTTTTTCGTTAATCTCCCGACATGTGATACAAAAACGTGCAAAGTTTTTCACTTCTAAGCGTTGTATACCTATTGGTTCTTCACACATCTCACAGATACCATAAGTTCCATTCTTTATTTTATCTAAAGCAAGTTCAATTTCGTTTAATTCTTTACGTTGTTGCTCTAAAATTGCACTATCTACTACTGTTTCTGCTGAAACTGATGCAAAATCACCCTCATCATTCAACTCTAACTCTCTCATTTCATCTAATTCTAATGTAGTTCCTGTAAGATTTTTTTCTATTTGTACTCGTCTATCAAGTAAACTGTTTTGAAATTTTTCCAACGCTGCTTTATTTAACATTTTTTATATTCCTATTTATGATATGGGTGATTGTTATTGATAGTCAGCCCTCTAAAGATTTGTTCTAGCAATACCACTTTCACCAGTTTATGTGAAAGCGTTATTTTACCAAATGATATAGCAAAATCACATTTACGTAGAAAATCCTCCTCAAAGCCGTATGCACCGCCAATAAAGAAATTTATCTCTATCTTATCCTTAAGTAATTTTGCGAATTCATAACTATCTACCTCTTTAGAAGATGGATCTAAAGCAATATTTATTCCTGTTTGCATATATTTTTCCAAAGCTTTGGTATACGATTTTTGTGAAGCCTGCACAGAAATATCGTGTGCTTTTGCTATCTCTTTTCCAAAGACCTCAATCACTTCCACGGTGGCAAAAGGTTTTGCAATCTTTTTATAATGCGCAATCAGTCCACTATAAAGTGTTTCTTTCCCTTTTTTGTCAATGATGACAAGATTAATTTTCATTAAAGTCTCTTTTTGATTTTTTGTGCCAATTGATGAATCGCCATCGCATAATAATCACTATGGTTATATCGGGTAATCACAAAAAAGTTTTTTGCCCCATACCAAAGTTCATCATATGCTTTCTTTTTTAATTTAATAAGAGAGACTTTACCTTTGTAATCCCAAGCATAGATAGGTTTAATAGACCCTAGTGATGCTCTACTATATTTATGTCTGTACCCCGTTTTATATCGATTAAAACGTTTACCTTCATATCGTACACGTACAGCTACAGGTTCACCCCTCCTCCATCCATTTTTTTTAAAATAGTTAGCGATACTTGCTATGGCATCAGGTGCACTTTGCATCGTAATACGTCCATCTTTATTAAAATCTACACCATATGCTCTATAATTACTAGGTAAAAACTGCCCTAGCCCTATAGCTGCGGCATAAGAACCCCGTACATTTTTAGGATTAAATTTTTCACTTTTAGCAAGTTTCAAATAAGCACTCAGCTCTTTTTTGAAAAATCTATTTCTTCTGTTTTTTTCAAATGCCAAAGTAACCAATGTATCAAACACAGGATATTTTCCTACATGTCCTCCATAGACTGTTTCTACACCGATAATCGCAGCAATATACTCTTTGGGGACGCCGTATTTCTTCTCAACCGCATCAAATACTTTTTGGTGCTTTCGAATAAAGTTAGTACCCTGCCTGACTCTACTTGGGTTGGTTTTAAGTCTTGCATAACGCTCCCATGGGCCTAATGTCTTCCTTAAATGTCTTGCTTTTTTAATTTGTTTTGCTGTACGCGTCTCTTTTCTTCGTTTTTGTTTTTTTAAAGGAATAAAAGCACGCAATGCCGTTTTTTGTACTCTCACATTCGAAAAAAGCCTTTTGAGTTCTGTTTTTGTATAAGAAGTCTCTTTTGCCATTTTATTGATAAAACGGATAACTTCACCTTTTTTTGTATAATCTTTAGCCTGTATAAAAAGAGATAAAACAACTAAAATATAAATAATCTTCACACAATCTCCCAATTTTTTATTTTTGACATTGTAACGAAATAATTTCATATTAAAAGATACAATTTCTAAAAATATGCTTTTTAATTTAGGGAATCTCTAGTTTTATATTTTACCTTATTTGTGTATACTTCACTATATCAATAGAAAAGGATAGATGATGGATTTAACAAAAATACTCGGTAGTTTGCTTGCTAGTGGTGCACTTTCTAAAGGCTCTGGTGGAGATGTTTTAGGTTCTCTTATTGGTGCAGCACTCGGTGGAGCACAAAATCAACAAACGCAAAGTGGTAGTAGTTTAGGTGATATTTTAGGTTCTCTTATTGGTGCAGGAAAAACACCTTCGGGGAGTAATGGAGGCTTAGGTGATTTATTGGGTTCACTCATCGGTGGTAGTCAATCTCAGAGTAGTGGAGGACTAGGAGATTTACTAGGGTCTTTAGTTGGAGGAAGTGCCCCAGAAATTCAATCTACAGGACGTGTACCTACCAGTGCTAAGGAACTAGAAGATCTATTGGGAATTGGTAAAAATAAAAATTCTGATGGTCTTGGTGGGAGAGGTGGTCTTGGTGGATTATTGACCAGTGCCATTGCAAAACATGCACAACAAAACAATCCAAATGTACCTAATGATGCCTATGATGTGCTTCCTATTGAAGTAGATACACAAGTAGCCAATACCCATGCCGAACTCATTATTCGTGCTATGATCAATGCAGCCAAATCTGATGGAACGATAGACCCATCTGAACAAGATAAAGTAATAGCAAAACTGGGGGATGTCACACAAGAAGAGATCGATTTTGTAAAACGTGAATTTGCAGCACCTCTTGATGTGCAAAGTTTTGCAAGAAGTATCCCCCAAGGTATGGGAGAACAAATCTATGCCGTATCCCTCATGGCGATAGACCTAGATAAAAATGCTGAGGCACAATACCTTGCTGCTCTTGCTAAAGGTCTTGGTATCTCGCCTCAACTTGCCAATCAAATGCATGACAAATTTGGTGTACCTAAAATATTTGCATAACTCTTTTGATCTATCTTGGTTCTGTTTTTTGACATTACCAAGATAAAATTTTATAGAAAAAATATCATGTTTCCTATTTGTTACCTTTTTGGAGTAATCTTTGAGACATGAAATATCAATCAATCTTTGTCTCTGACATACACCTAGGCACTAAGTTTTCACAAGCAGAAAAATTTTTAGAATTTATAAAAGAAAATGAATCAGAAAATCTCTATCTTGTGGGAGATATTATTGATGGGTGGGCGATGAAACGTAAATTTCGTTGGAAACAATCACACTCTGATGTGATTCAAAAAATACTCCGAAAAGCCCGTAAAGGCACCAATGTCTATTTCATTACAGGAAACCATGATGAATTTCTACGCCCTTTTTTGCCTCTCATACTAGGAGATAGACTAGAAGTACTTAATGAAGCAGAATATACTGCCTTAAATGGTAAACGCTACTATATCACACATGGTGACTTTTTTGATTCTGTTACTATGACTAAAAAGTG
>JALSPX010000106.1 GCA_026985755.1 Sulfurovum sp.
AGTTTTATTGCCAATGATGGAGATATCTTAGGTGTCTTTACCAATGCAAAATCGATTGCAAGTTTTGGAAACCCTGATTTACCTTCACTCTCTAGAAGCTGGGAAGATATTTCACTTGGTACTTTTTTATATAGTACACTTACCAGTCTTTATGCCAACTGGGGTTGGACCAGTTTACCTCTTTCCGAGAATGCCTACATCCTTATTGCTCTGAGTGCATTCTTCATTGCTGCAACAGTGTTTCAAAAAATAAATAAAAAGATTTTTATCTTCTTCTCTATGCTGGTTTTTGCCAATCTTGGATTTATGATTCTTTACTCAGTAGCCTATGATTATCAAGCACAAGGACGATACCTCTTTCCAAGTATCTACATTGTTCTTGGTGCGATATCTACCATACTCATGTATCAAAAAGTCTCTTCTAAAATGCTCTTGTTTCTATTTATTGTATTTTCCTTGCAAAATCTCTATTTTAGTACATACCAGACTCTTTTTCGATATATAGAGCCTTTTATAGAAAAACCTGTTCTTCTGACTACTATGAAACCCACCAATCACTATGCACATGCCAGTTTTCATATCGATAGTCTCAAAGTGGTAGAAGATAAACTTTTCATAGCAGGGTGGGCATTTGACAACAAAGTTGCTAAACCTTTTAAAAATCTTGATTTGTTACTCAATAAAGACAATCACTACTACAAGGTAGCACTACATACTAAAATCCGTCCCGATTTAGTGACCGCATTTAAAAATAAAGCATTAGACAAGGCGGGCTTTACTGCAACATACATATCGCTAAAAAATTTAGAAAAAACAAACTATAAGCTATTGCTTTTCATGGAAGTAGATCATCAAATGCAATATGTGGATATCAATCAAAGCTTAAAACTTTAGGACACCTATCGTTTTTCACGCTTTGACAATTGTACTACTTGTTTATCTATCTCCTTAAAGTGGTCTTCTAAATTCTCTTTATTAAGTCGTATACCAAAATCTTTTGGTAGTTTATTGTTTTTTACTCCCGTGATTCTATCTGCAATGAGGGTACCAAACTCAGGGTAAAAATGGTGTAGATCTGCATAGTTTTCTCTATTTTTAGTAATGGTATTCACTCCCATAAAATCATACACCTCACCAAACTCTTCTACCAACAATCGCAACCATTTTTTATAGTCTGCAAGTCTGCCACTTTGCACCAACATCTTGAATAAATCGATACTTATAGGTGTAGTAAAAAGTATAAATTTTGTATGGGGGTTCTCTTTTTTAAGTGCTTGAAAATACGATTTAAGTTTAGGATTAAACCTATACCCTGCTCCATAGACCTGCTGCGTATAAAGCCCTGTTTGATGTGCAATGGCTTGTTGTTTTCGCTGCTTGGATATACGTATTGTCTGCTTTACATTCATTCTATTATAGTCTGTTGTACCAAGATTTTTACTGTGTTTAATAGATTCAAAACTCTTTTCAAGTGTCTCTCTCGTAAACAGCATCTTATAGGGATAGAGCATTGACTTTGTAATGGCTAGGTAATGGGAAGGTTTTGGTGTCTGATTCATCTGCATCTGCCCAAAAGCTCCACCGTTTGAGCCAAAAAAATCAACGCCTATAATGACTGTTTTAAAATCTGCACCTTTTATCTCTTTTGCCTGCTTTACCCATGCTTGATACTCATTAGGATACATGGCAACACCCGAATAGTTAAAGACCTTCATGGTTTTAAAATCATGCTGGTTAATATAGGTCGTTCGACTGCTCCCTAGTAGCAGTGCATCATACTGCTCCAAACCACAAAAATAGGCTCTATTTGTTTTGAGCTGGCGTTCATCAAAGCCTGGTTGTGCATTGTTATACTGATTACTGTGACAAAACGTCCATAAGGGATCAATCGTGTAATTAAATAATCCAAAAAGCGTAATCGTTGAAAATACAATAAATAAAAAGTATCTAACCCATTTTTTGTACGCCATCATCATTCCTAAAAATTAAAATAGAGAAACTCCGAGAGTTTCGACAATGAAGAGGCAGCTACTAGAAAAAGTATCGCTGCATAGAGCACGGTAAACACATGTGGTTTAAAGTGTTTTGTGAGGTCATTAGTGTTTTTCAGTATCATAGTCACTATAAATCCTCCTAGTATCCAATACATAGTGTATCTATCTTTGGAGATGGACTGTAACCAATATCCATAATAGACACTCCCCCCAAGAAGACCATGAAGCATCTCTTTCCACTCTGCAGGCAAGACTAAAACTCCCAAGAACATCCCTTTGAGTACTTTTATCGCATCATTCCACTCTTTGGCTCTAAAGAAAATCCATGTGATATTAATAAAGTTAAACGTAATGAACCAAGCTACTGTCCAATGCAATTGAAATCCTATTTTACGCCAAAACCTATGTAGGACAATAGCCATACCATGCAAAAATCCCCAAAAAAGAAAAGTCCACCCTGCCCCATGCCAAATACCACCGATAAGAAATGTTGCCATCAGATTACTATAGGTTCTCAACTCTCCTCTTTTATTGCCTCCCAAGGGAATATAGACATACTCTTTTAAAAACCTACTAAGCGTGATATGCCAGCGTCTCCAAAAGTCTTGAATGGAGGTTGCCTTGTAGGGAGAGTTGAAGTTAAGCGGAAGTTTGATGTTGAAAAGTAAAGCCGCTCCTATTGCCATATCTGTGTACCCAGAAAAATCAAAATAGAGCTGGAATGTATAAGAGAGAGATGTCACCCATGCCTCTACCATATGTAACTGTGGAGCATGATCAAAGCCAGCTGTTGCCCACACAGCAAAGGTGTCAGCAATGATTACTTTTTTAAACAGACCTATAGAAAAAATAAAAAGTCCCATAGCAATATTTGGATAGCGTATCACCTTGTTCGCAGTTTTGGCAAACTGTGGCATCATCTCAGAGTGATGGACTATAGGTCCAGCGATGAGTTGTGGAAAAAATGTAACAAAATTGGCATAATTTAAAAAATCATACTCTTTTGTTTCCCCTCTGTAGCTATCTACCAAATAGGCAATTTGCTGAAAGGTAAAAAAGGAGATAGCCAAAGGAAGGGCAAGATGGAGTAGACCTATATGTGTATCCAAAAGGCTATTCACGTTAGCAATCAAAAAATCTGCATATTTAAAATACCCAAGAAGTGCTATATTGACAACGATACCAAAACCAAGCAGTATCTTTTTATTTATCTTTGTATCTTGCGTATATTTTGACAAAGAGATGCCTAACACATAGTTAAAGAGCATAGAAGAGAGCATAATAGGCACATAAGTAATCTCCCACCAACCATAGAAAAAAAGTGAGGCAAACACAAGAAATGCTTTGGCCGCTACAGTCAACTTGAGACTGTTGAAATAAAAATAGATAAAAAAGGTAAACGGTAAAAAGGCAAAAATAAAGATATACGAATTAAAAAGCAAATTATCGTCCTCATTAAGTTAAGCTATTTTAACACAGTATGGTAAATGCCTATTTGGAAT
>JALSPX010000107.1 GCA_026985755.1 Sulfurovum sp.
ACATAAGGAAATCAATGAAATATATTATTTGCTATCGCTATCATGATCATACTATTTTCTGATTATTCAAAGGAAAGAACTATCAAACCCTTAAAGCCAAAAGACCATATTTTAGCCTTCGGAGACTCCCTTACCTACGGATATAATGTAAAACCGAGTGAGAGTTATCCTTCTGTACTTGCTAAACTATCAGGATATACTATCATTAACGAAGGTGTTTTAGGAGATACATCAAAAGATGGCTTACGGCGTCTACCTAAACTTCTTAAAGAGGAAGAGTTCAGACTTATCATACTACTCTTTGGTGGTAATGACATTATACAAGGCCTATCTAGAAAAGATCTGAAGAGAAATTTAAAAAGTATGATAGCTATGGCAAAGAAAAAAAATATAGACGTTCTTCTGATTTCTATACCTGATTTTGGTCTTTCTCCGTTAAAGCTTTATGACGAAGTGGCAAAGGAAGAAAATGTGGTACTGCTTAGTGGATTAATGGCAGGTATCTTAGAAGATCCCTCGCTCAAAAGTGATCAAATACACCCTAATGCTAAGGGATACAAAAAAATGAGCGAGAAAATTTATGAGAGATTAAAAAACGAGGGATGGCTAAATCATAAAGCTATCCCAAAAAATTAAAAATTATAACCTACACTTACAATAGATTTTGTATCTGTTGCTTTTGCTGTACCTGGGTGAATTTTATCATAACTTACTTCTTCTTGAATGTTTACAAAAACACTTTCAGCTACTGCGAAACCTAGTCCCAATACACCAAGTACTTCATAATCATTTTCAAAATCTTCTACATTCTGCATTGCACCAACTCTAAGATAGAGTGCACTGGTATTATTTAAGACATTCATATACTCTGCATATTCATTTACAGAAGCAAATTTTGCATCTTCTGTATTGTCTGCAAACTGCTGAATATTATAAGCTCCACCAATTTTGATTTTAAACGATTGGATACCATCGTTAAATAGCTCTTTTCCTACACCAGCTCCCACAGAAAATTTATTGTCAAAATTTCTAAACTCTGGGTTTCTTAACCAATTTAATGATCCATATCCAAGCCAACCATCTGTTGTTATGTATTGCTCTACCCCTAAATTAGCTGTATACTCTTCGTTGTTTGTTGTATTATTGCTTTCATTTAAAAAGGCTGTTGCATCAAAAGCAACCTTCAACTTCTCTTTATTATAGCCCTCAGTTGTAAATGACATTTTATATGTAGCATTTAAATTAGTAGTATCCGTGTTCCCACTTGTATTTGAAAACCCAACATTAATACTCTGCTTAAGTTTATCACTTGCTTCTACTGATTTTCCTGAATATTGTGCCTCAACATCCGCCACTTTTGCTTCTACTGGTGCTGCTATTTCATCTGCTATACTTAATGTTGACAACAGACAAGCTGTTATGATTGAATGTGTAAAAATTTTATTCATTCTATTTCCTTGTTTATATTATTTTGTAATGAAAAGTATATCAAAATAAACCCAAATTATGCAACAGGATTGTCAAAATTAGCGATAGTGCTTGTGCTGTAGGTGTTTGCAAAGAATTTGAGCTTAACCCAAAGGTTAATCGATGATTATTTGTAAATACCTACAGTGCAATGACTTTTGCTAGTTTGGTGATTTCTATTGCATATTTTGGGATAAAATAAAAACTACCCTTCCCCACGTATCTGATACGTAATATCACCCGCGCCAAAAGCGGTAATCAGACCTTGGCTATATTCACGAATCACGTTACCATCACGTATGACTTTCACAACACCATCCTCTTTGGTTACAGAGTCAGCCATGAGTAGTTTATGTCGTGCAAATGCACCTTTTAAATCTATCTCTACTTCTAATTCACCTGCTGCCCAAATAGGCAAAATAACCAATTCATCTACGCCATCAAAACACTCCACAAAAGCTGCCAGGTTATCCATAGTACGTGAGTACTTGTGTGGTTGCCAGATGACATTGAGTTGGGTAAATTCACGTAACTTTTTATAGGCTTGGAGAGACTCCATCGTGACTTTTATCTCTGTAGGATGATGACCATAATCATCTATAACCACACATTGCTCTTGGTTTTGAACAATATCAAAACGTTTTTTGATACCTTTGTAGTGAAGAAGGTTAGCTCTAATATCTTCTAATTTTTCGCCTAACTCCAATGCTGCGAGTATCGCTAACGCAGCATCCAATGCAATATGATTTCCAAACCCAAAGACTTCAAAATCACCTAAGTCTAAAAGTGAAAACTTCGTATGTGGTTCACCCTCTACTAAAACAAATGCTATATCTCTAATATCTTTACTTGGGTAGAGCTTGATACTCTCCATATCTAACGAGGAGAGAAACATATCTTCAGCATTAATCACACGTACTTTTGCAAGGTTTAAGAAGTTTCTGTAGGCATTGTAAAAACGCTCTTCATCATACTCGTAGTACTCCATATGTTCAGGTTCTACGTTGGTGACGATGGCTAAGTAGGGATTAGAATTTAGAAAACTTTCATCACTCTCATCTGCTTCAAATACCACTTTGTTATTAGGGTAGTTACGCACATTTGAGCCAAATTCTTTACTTATTGCTCCTATAAGAGCATTAGACTCTTGAATGATAGAAGCAAGCATCGCAGAAGTAGTACTCTTGCCATGTGCCCCACCCACAGCATAGACTTCTTTTTCATCCAATATAGATTTTAAAGACTCTTTTCGTGAAAGAAGTTCTATCCCCAATTCTTTAGCTCTTTGGTACTCAGGATTATTGGGGCGCACTGCTGCTGAATAGATAACTCTATCCACGCCTTCTACTGCATCTTCATGGTGAGGTATGGTAATCTTTGCATCAAAATTAACGCTCAAATCATTGGTAATTTCTGTCTGTTTAATGTCAGAACCTGAAATTTTATGCCCATCATTGACTAAAAATTTTGCTAAAGCTGAAAGCCCTATGCCTCCAATACCTATAAAGTGTATTTTCATGTTTTCCTCTTATTTAAATTATACAAGGGTGCAAAAATGCCACCCTACATTATTTGGATTCCTCTAAAACCTTAAGCTCTTCTTTTCCCTCTTGTACCTGTTTTGCAAACATATTGAGCAATATATCAGTAGGTTGAGAAAAGGTCTGGATAAAAAATGCTAAAGGATCATTTTCGTCAACGCCATCTACATCTACAAGGTTTTCTATAAAATCTTCAAAGCTATGTCCTGCCATGACAGCAGCAGCATGTACCATCATGGCATCTTGGAGTTCGTCATGGTCAATAGTATAGTTGAGTACCAAAAATATCTCTTTAGCACCTTTTTTATCATTTTCACTATAACGCTGAATACCATGCTCATAAATGGCACGCGCAGTGGCTTTGTCTTCTTCATCCATCATATTGAACTTTTTGCCATCACTCAGCTTTTGTGCCAGTCTGTCAAAGGCATTGTTTACGATGAAAGTAAAGATTTCATTAATCTCATCTTCTGGTGC
>JALSPX010000108.1 GCA_026985755.1 Sulfurovum sp.
TTTCTTACCTCTGCATCTATCTCAATAATTTCATCAATATTCTTGGCTTTGACATCGCCAAACTTCTCATACGCATCTAAAATCAACTCGCTCATCTCAAAAAAACGACATTGCTCTTTTTGAAACTTTTCTATGGCTATTTCATTGGCAGCATTGACTATCACGCCTAAATGAGGGTTGGTTAAGATATGTTCCTTAATATTCCAAATAGGGTAACGTGCTGCTTCTATAGGTAAAAATTCTAAACTACCCATACCAAGTAAATCTGTAGGAGGGAGTATCTCGTCGGTAACTTCTCCTTGCAGAGCAAAGGCAATAGGCAGTTTCATATCTACCCCTGCAAAGTGTGCGGTGGTAGAGCCATCTTTAAATTCACAGAGTGCATGAACAATCGATTTTTTTTCTATGACGGCATCGATGTTTGATGTACCAAAGAGCCACTTGGCTTCAAGCAGTTCAAAGAGTTTATTGGTCATGGTGGCTGAGTCTATGGTGATTTTATTTCCCATAGACCAGTTGGGGTGTTTGAGTGCATCTGAGAATTTGGCATCTTTCATTTTCTCTATCTCCCAGTCTCTAAAAGCACCACCACTTGCGGTAATATAAAGTTTTGAGAGAGGACGTTTGTTGCTGAGGTACCATAGCCCAAAGTGTTCAGAGTCGATGACACTAATGAGAGAGATATCTATAAACTCCCCTGCAACCACCAAAGACTCTTTATTGGCAAGTGCCACACGTTTCCCAAGACTGGTAGCTTTGAGTGTAGGGGCTAGACCTGTATAGCCTACTAAAGCATTGACAATCATGTTACTTTTAGACTCCTCTATGAGGCTGAGTATCGCTTCAGACCCACAACGTACATCAGGGTGATTGACTTTGTGTTTGTCTGATTCATGGGCAATGACGACTACTTTGGGATGGTACTGGGCTATTTGTTGGTTGAGCAGGTCAATGTTTGAGCCTGCAACCATCGCTTCTATGGTAATGTTGTACCGTTTGGCAATCGTGAGGGTATTGACTCCGATAGAGCCAGTGGAACCTAGAAGAACAATAGAAGACATGGTTTATAAAAATGCTCTAAGTGCGATGATCATCATGGGTGCACCAAATAAGTATCCATCAATTCTGTCCAAAATACCACCGTGCCCTGGTAAGAGATCTCCCGAGTCTTTTACGCCTGCGTCACGTTTGAGATAAGATTCGAATAAATCACCAAACACTGAAGCCAAAGAGGTTAAAAGTGTCACGATAAGGGCTGTCCAAAATGGTGCGACATATAATCCCGTATAGGTTCCAAATAAGGTGGCGATAACAACACCACCTATGACGCCTTCTAGGGTTTTATTAGGGCTTGTGTCAGAAAATTTGGTTTTGCCTATGGCTTTTCCTACAAAAAAAGCAGCTACATCTGTTAATGCTACTGTGACCAAAAGCCAAAACATTGCTTGAATACCATAATCTGCATAGAGTACAAGAAAAAAAAGTATACCACTAGCAGGGTATAGAAAAGGAAGAATGAGTCTTTTATCAAAATTATGAAAATAGGCCAACGAGGCACCAAAAATAATCGCTATAAGAAAGAAAAGATCATCAGGATTTGGATAAAAATAAGCAGTAAACCATAAAAGAAGTGCCCAAACATACGCACTTGATGAGGTAAGTTTAAAAAGTTTCATAGCTTCATAGAATGCAAAAATATAGATAGTACCCAAAAAGAGCCACATGACAAAAAAACTGTCAACCCACCCAATAAATCCCACAAGAGCAAGTAAACCTAAGCCAGTAAGCCAACGCTCTTGGTGGTCTGTAAAAAATTTAGTCATAAAGAATCCCTAATATATTAATTAAATAGTGAATATTATAGCACGCTTTGCGTTAAACCCTAATCTCTATACCCTCTTTTAATATAGGTATTGTTTGATATTTATCATACTCTACACTAGAGCCCTCTTGGATTTTGACAAATTTTCGTTTGGTATAGTCTACTAGATAATTGCCAGGTTGATCGGTGGAAAAATCTACACAAAGTTTAGCCGCAGCGTGCAGTACAGAATCAGGAACATTTTGTTTGTCAGTACGAATGATGACATGAGAACCTGGTATCTCTCGGGTATGCATCCATATGTCATTGCTTTTAGCTAGAGAGAGGAGTTGTTGGTTTTCTTTGGAGTTGCGTCCCACCATCACTTTATAGTCCTCTATCCAAAAGAGTTCCCCCTCTCTAAGTTTCTCTTTCTTGCGTAAAGACTTGGCACGTTTAGGGACAAGAAGTTCTAGCTCATAGGGGGTATTGGCTTGTTCGAGTGCATAGAAGATGTTTTCATAAAAGGCCTTTTTAGAACTAAGATTTTCTTGTTCTATATGTACATTTTTGGCTTTAGACTTGGCACGTTTAGAGAGGTTGAAATAGTAGTCAGAAATACGGTTTACTTTAATATCTTTAGGCAAGGGTATTGTAATCTCATTGCCATCAAAATCATAGGTTTTTAGCTTAGTATCATAGGGTTTTATCTGATAAAGATTAGAGAGGATGAGGTTCCCCAAATTTTTAAACTCATCTGCTTGAAGTTCGAGTTTTGCTTTGTTAGGCAGTTTGTCTAAAAGCTGTTCAAATTTTTTAATCTTTTTGGATACCGTAGAGAGTTTTTGTTTTTTGAGTTCGCGTAGTTTACGGGCTTGAATTTCTGTAAATTTATTTTCTAAATGTGCATCTATATTTTGGGCAGATATGGAATCTGCCCCTACGGATTTTTGACTTGTAGGGGTAGATTCCATATCTACCCTTTGTGGCATGGGAGGAAGTGCGAGCAGTTCCATCCCTGGGCGTATGACCCTAAAAGAGCTATCTGCATCGATGTGTCTAAGTGCTTCGATGATGACTTCATTTTCATCAATGAGTATAGCATTGGTATTTTTGCCTGTAAACTCTAGCTGTAAGTAGATGATTTTATCTTTATAGCTACTTTTTGGGGCGATGCTAAAACGTAAAATACGGTCATCATCAGGCACATCAACACTTAAAAGTTTAGAGCCTGAAAGCAGTGAATGCAGTAGGGTATCAAAAGGTGCATTATATCCCTGTAGTGGTCTTTGACTGGGTGCTTTGTAGATAAAGCTGTGTCCCCGTGTAAGATTAAAAAAATAACTCTCAGATTTATCAAACATAATCTCAAGCGTGTTATCTTCAACACGCCTTGCACGGCTGATAAAGGTAAAGTCATTAAGACGTTTGGCGATGGCTTTTAGTTCGTAGAGTTTCATATTTGGTCTTTGTTATGTAGGGACAACCCATATGTTGACCCTTTTGATAAAAGGGCAGACACACAGGTCTGCCCCTACGGTTTTTTGTCATGCAATTCTACCATAAATTAATTTCGCTATAATTCGCATAATATATACTAAGGATAACCTTATGGGTCAAACAATAACAGAAAAGATTTTTTCAGAGCATG
>JALSPX010000109.1 GCA_026985755.1 Sulfurovum sp.
CTTGCATGGGATGGCATTGGTGATACATAGGTTTTGGAAATCATTGGGACTTACTATGCCAAAGATACTTGCTTGGTTTATTACGTTTAACTTTATCAACATCGCTTGGGTCTTTTTTAGGGCTCAGAAGTGGGGGGATGCGGTGAAGGTTTTGGAGGGGATGTTTATGATATCTGTCACTAATGGAGCTACAAATAAGGATACTTTGCTAGTCATATTGACTGAACTATCTATGATATTCATCATAGTATTATTTACAAAAAGTACAAGTTATTATTTAACAAAAAAACTAACAATGAAATATATGATAGCCTCAGCTATACTATTTGCTTATGCAATATTAAAATCATTAGGTTCTTCTTCGGAAGTTTTCTTATATTATAATTTTTAAGGCATAGATATGAAACAGAAAAAATTAGTCATTTATTTTATGGTAGTCTCTTTATCCTTAATATTATTTCTACCTTTGTTAAACGTATCTTTTGCATATATGAAAAATAAAAAAATAAATTTTCATGATTACACGAGACAGCAGTTTTTTTCTACAGATAATATTGAATCGATGATAAATTATTTTGGATACAAGGTGTTCAATACCTCTTTCAATGAAGCACAAGTCGTAATAGGCAAAGATGATTTTTTCTTTTTAGGTAATGGTTATGTCAATGTAATAGACAAGACAAAGGGAACCTATAAATATACAGAAGCACAAATTGATATATGGACTACAAAATTAAAAAAACTACAAGAGTGGTATGAAAAAGAGGGGATAGAATTTGTGATAGTTATTGCGCCTAACAAACATACAATATATAGTGATAAACTTCCACAGAAGATTATATACAAAGAGGGTGGAACTATTACTGATGCTATCGTGCAATCTGCACTTGCAAAAAATATTCATATATTGAATTTAAAACAAATATTACGAGAGAAAAAACAGGATAAACAACTCTATTTTAGTACAGACACACATTGGAACCATTATGGAGCACTTGTGGGGTATTTGCATACGATGGAGTATATCAATCATCTCTATAACAAGCATTATAAAATACCACAGTATAGTATCACAAAAACGACATCAAGTGGTGGAGGTGATTTAACTAACTTCTTGAAAATAAGGTATTTTTTATCAGATTATTTAGAACAGGATTATCATTTCATTTTCCAAAATAGTCAATTGTGTTATGGTAAAATGAGTAAATCATATCAGTTAGAGAGATGTACTCCGAGAAATAAAACCCGTTTTAACCGATATACTATAGAGAAGAACCCAGCAAACAAAGAAAATCTTTTGTATTTATGTGACTCTTTTGGGCTGAAAAACTCTGAAATATATCAGAAGACATTTCATACAGTATGGAGATTACACAATGGATATATATATGGTAAGATGTTGGCAAACTTTATACAAAAACATAAACCTGATATCGTTATTTACCAAATTGTGGAGAGAGATTTGGGAGGTAATACGCTTGTGACGGATTTGCCATCAGTTACCCAAAAGAAATTCTAAAAGTCATTACTAAATATAAAGGATACAACTATGTTAAGATTTACACTGTTTCTACTTTGCCTTGTGGACTTACTTTTTGCCAAAAATGTACATGTGCTACCTATCGATAACACTATTAAAAATCGTATGATAGAGGGAAAGACCTATAAAAATGGGTGTCCAGTACCTCTGAAAAACCTACGCTATTTACGTATAAAGTACTTAGATTTTAAAGGCAAAACAACGATAGGAGAGATGATAGTGCATAAAGCAGTGGCCAATGATGTGCTTGATATCTTTAGTGAGCTCTATAGCATAGGTTACCCTATACGTAAAATGCATCTTGTATCAGAGTATCATGGTTCAGATTGGCAATCGATAGAGGCAGATAATACCTCTGCATTTAACTGCCGTAATGCCACAGGCTCTAAAAAATGGTCGAAACACTCCTATGGTAAGGCGATTGACATCAACCCCATAGAAAATCCCTATGTCTTTAAATCTGGTAAGAGCTCGCATAAGGCATCTAAAAACTATGTCAAAAGAAGAGCCAATCATCCTGCCGTAGCATTAAAAAGCAGTAAAATCGTACAGATTTTTAAAAGCCATGGCTGGAAATGGGGCGGAGACTGGAATGGGGCTAAGGATTATCAGCATTTTTATAAGTAGGGTATTTTGACATGCAAGAGTCTATTATGGTACACTTACTTTAGATTTGATAAGAAAGGTATCTATGCCAACTGTTTTAAGGATTGATGGATATAGATTTTTCTTTTTTAGTGATGAACATTTACCAAAACATATACATATCGAAAAAGCAGACAGTTATGTGCGTATAGAATTAGATACATTGAAGGTAACGGATAGTTATCAATGTAACGCAAAAGAGATAAAAAAACTAGTCGCTTTTGTCAAAGAGCATAAAAAGGCACTGAAAGGAGCATGGGATGAGTACTTCAAAAACCACTAAGACACGCATACAAAAGCTAGAAATTTCTGATAAAATGTATGTCTATCTTACTTCAGGCGATGTGCTGAGTCTACCCTATACTTATACAGAAAAAATTGCAGCTAGTACAAAAGATGTACTTGAAAAATATCGTCTTATTGCAGATGGTATTGGTGTGCATTTTGAAGAGATAGATGAAGATATTTCATTAAATGGGATTATTGCGTATAAAACGACGCATGAGTTACTTGCGTCGTAGGATGTCTACTTCTTAAACACATTCCCCAACATCCCCTTGATAGCCCCCTGTAAATCTGCAGGATAGATGACAAATTTAGAGTTGTCACTTTTGCTTATTTTTTCAAGTGAATTGATGTAGCGGTCACCGAGTAAGAACATGGCAGGAAGTTCTTTGTCTTGGATATTTTCACTTATCATTCTGATGGCTTCGGCTGAGGCGTTGGCTAGGGTGATTTGTGCTTTGGCTTCACGTTCTGCTGCTGCTAGTTTACCATCTGCTTCTAATATGGCTGCATTTTTGTTACCCTCAGCTGTGGTCTCTATGGCACGTCTTTCACGTTCTGCTGCGGCTTGGCGTTCCATAGATTCTTGCATAGAGGCACTCGGGTTGATGTCTTGTATCTCTACAGATTTTACCGTCACTCCCCAGTCTGCTACATCATCGATGATGGCATCTTTGAGTTTGGTTTTGATATGTTCACGGTTAGAGAGTGCTTCATCTAGGGTCATTTCTCCGAGTATAGAACGTAGTGTCGTCATAATGAGTTGTTGTATAGCCACACGAAAATTCTCTACACCATAGAGTGCATTTTCTGGTTTGGTGACACGCACAAAGGCTACGGCATTGGTTACAATGACAGCATTGTCTCGGGTGATGACTTCTTGTTGAGGGATGTCAAGTATGATATCTCTAGTAGTAATTTTTTGACGTACTGCATCGATATAGGGTACGATGATATTAAGACCAGGTTTTAAAACTTTA
>JALSPX010000110.1 GCA_026985755.1 Sulfurovum sp.
AACCGCAAGAGTGTACTATCTTTGGGACAGCGTGTAAGCCTACTACGCCTATTGGCTCTTGTATGGTAAGCAGTGAAGGAGCTTGTGCTGCGTATTATAAATATGGGAATTTGATTTAATTTTGTTTGTCAAATTGCCTTGTTATAAAATTGTGGCGTTGTTATTCTCCTTACTTTTCTAGAAAAGTAAGCAAAAGTCGTTGTGGCTCTCGAATCGCTCCGCTTACAAGGGCGTTCGCCACAACAAGGCACACATTCGTGTGATTAATAAAAATGTAGGAATATAAGGAGTCTGGTGATTTGTCATTTGTTGCGAATGCAATGAATCATGAATCACCTGACTCCCGACGAAGAACAAAAAATATCTCAACGGGAGAAAACATGACAAAAAACATAACCATAGCCCACGGAAACGGTGGAGAAGAGAACAACGAACTCATCAAAAAAATCTTTTACAAACACTTTGAAAATGACATCTTAGCCAAGAGCGAAGATGCAGCAGTTATAGAAGATGGTAAACTGGCTTTTACTACAGACAGTTTTACAGTTAGCCCCCTCTTTTTCCCTGGTGGAGACATAGGTAAGCTAGCTATATGTGGTACATGTAATGACCTAGCCATGATGGGTGCAAAGCCTAAGTATATGACCTGTTCAGTCATCATAGAAGAGGGGTTTTCTACACGTGAGTTAGAGAAGATAGTCAAGTCCATGAAGACAGAGTTAGAGATAAATGGTGCCATCGTCGTGAGTGGCGACACTAAAGTGGTACCCAAAGGTGCAGTAGATAAACTCTTCATCAACACTACAGGTATAGGTACTATAGAGCATAAAGGAATTACTGCTTCAGGACTCAAAGAAGATATGAGTATATTAGTAAGTCGTGATGTTGGCTGTCATGGTGCGACTATTTTTGCTGCACGTGAAGGCATAGAACTGGAGTCTGGTCTACAAACTGACTGTGCTTCACTTTACCCACAAGTAAAAGCACTGATGGATGCAGACATCAACATAGTAGCCTTGCGTGATGCTACGCGTGGTGGCGTAAGTGCCGTACTCAATGAATGGGCTAAAACCTCAGATGTCTGTATAGAAGTAGAAGAAGAGAAAATCCCTGTGATAGATGAAGTACGAGGCATCTGTGAGATGTTAGGTTTTGAAGCAGTAGATTTGGCAAACGAGGGTACGTTTGTACTTTGTGTAGCTAAAGAGGATGAAGCTAAGGCACTAGAGGTGTTACAAAAAACACATACTACATCAGCCATCATCGCGACGGTGACTGCTCAACATGTGGGACGTGTATTGCTCAACTCCTCTTGGGGAACGAAGCGATTTTTAGACTTGCCTACGGGTGAGTTGTTGCCGAGGATTTGCTAAATTTGACAAAAAGACTTAAATAATATATACTATATGATATATATCATATAAGGAGTAACACTATGACACAACTCGCAAAAGTATTTTTAAATGGTCGATCACAGGCGATACGAATACCTAAAGAATTTAGGGTCGATGGCGACGAGGTCTATATAGAAAAAGTAGGAAATTCACTCATCATCACACCTAAAAAAGAGAACCATTGGGACACTATGTCTAAAGCACTAGAAGAGGTAGATACTTCAGACTTCAACATAGATAGTGATACCTTACCTATGGACAAAAGAGAGGAACTTTTTTAATGCTCTATATGCTTGATACCAATATGTGTAGCTATATCATTAGAGATAATCCAAAGGGTATATTTCAAAAACTTAAAGAAGTGGAGAAAAAACATACCATCGCACTCTCTAGCATAGTAGTCTCGGAATTACTCTATGGAGCGAGTAAAAAAGGGAGTACGAAGCTTATAAAAGTTGTCAATATGTTTGTAGAGCAATTTACGATTTATGACTATAACAAAGCTTCTGCTAAAGTGTATGCAAATATACGTACAACCCTAGAGAAAAAAGGTCAAGTCATCGGTGTACATGATATGCTCATCGCTGCACATGCTTTGAGTTTAGATGCTACTATCGTGACCAATAACACGAAAGAGTTTGAACGTGTGGATGGTCTTGTGATAGAGAATTGGGTTTCTTGAGGATTTGCTAAATATTTAGGTATATGGTATGATATGTATAAAACTATACATACAAAGGATATGTTATGACAATACGTAAAAACTTTAACTTTGATGATACAGTAGCAGAACACCTAGAAGAGATAGCCAAAGTCGAGGGTAAAACACAAACGCAAATTGTGCAGGAGATGACCGAAGAGAGATATAGAAAAATACGTATCAAAGAAAAACTAGAAATACTAGACGAGATACAAGACTCTTTTCACGGACTACTTACCAATGTAGATGCCAAGGCAGCACGTATAGAACATGCAATGGAAAAATATGGAAAATAATTTATACATTGATACTAACATATTTATTGACCTCTTGGACAGTACTCGTCCAAGCTACAAGCATTCACTGGCTTTGGTCAAAGAAAGTCTAGAAAGTGCTAAGATACTCTATATCAATTCCGATACTGTGACCAATGCATTTTACATTTTAAGTAAGTTACGTAGAGAAAGAGAAGCTGAGCTGATGCTCATGATGAAAAAAGTAGTCATGTTGTTTGAAGTAGTGCCTATTGATGATAAAGACATAATGTATGCATTTGATCTCTGTATGGATACAAATTTAGAGTATAAAGACTATGAAGACGCCGTGCAATATGTATGTGCCAAAAAGATAAATGCAGATTTGATAGTGACAAATGATAAGAAGTTTGTTTCTTTGGATATTGAGATTTGTAGTACTATGAGTTAATGTAACATGAAACTTCTCCACCTAGTAACCGCCTTCAACTCACAAACCCAAGCAGTCTACACAAGACTGCAAGACAAAGGGCATGAGGTAGTAGTATGCTTTGCTATCAGTGAGTCTCAGATGCTAGAGGAGATAGAAGTTTTTAAGCCAGAGATGATACTCTGTCCTTTTCTTAAAGCCTATCTACCACCGAGCATCTACGAAAACTATCCCACCTATATCTTTCACCCTGGACCACGAGGAGACAGAGGGGCTAATAGTTTGGAGTATGCTTTGCAGAGTCATACCAAAGAGTGGGGGCTTGTGGTGCTTCGTGCAAATAGTGAGTATGATGGTGGGGACATCTATGCAGAGGTGGACTTTAAAGTACGTGATACCTATAAAGCTTCACTCTATAGGCAGGAGGTAGTGCAGGCTTCGCTGGAGGTTTTGGATACCTTGTTTGAGAATATTAAAAATGATACTTCTGTTCCACAACTTATGAACCCTATACACGAGAAATTTACACAAGCTAAAAGAAGTATAAATTGGGCTGTGGATGACACACAGACCATCATAGACAAGATAAACCTCTCAGACTCTCTACCAGGCGTGCTAGATGAGATACTAAGCGTGCCTTGTTACCTCTATGGTGTGCATAGAGAAGAGAG
>JALSPX010000111.1 GCA_026985755.1 Sulfurovum sp.
CCCTGCACCCTACTGGGTAACCTACCCTGAACTTGTCAAATATGCATCAGCTGTTCCTGTTATCATAGAGACCAACGAAATCGGTAAGTTTAAAATAAATGCAGCGCAACTAAAAGCAGCCATTTCGCCAAAAACCAAGATGCTTATACTTACAACACCATCGAATCCAACAGGTTCTGTATACTCCAAAGAAGAACTAGAGGCTTTAGCTGAAGTACTCAAAGGGACAGACATCATCGTGGCATCAGATGAAATGTACGAAAAACTTGTCTATGATATAAACTTTGTTGCAGCTGCAAGTATCTCTGATGATATGTACCAAAGAACAGTAACAATCAATGGACTGAGCAAATCTGTAGCCATGACAGGTTGGCGTTTTGGATACTTGGCTACCCCCAATAAAGAACTTATCTCTGCGATGAACAAACTACAATCTCAAAGTACTTCTAACATCAACTCTATTACCCAAAAAGCGGCAATACCAGCTTTGCTAGGTGAAGTAGACGATGACATAGAGCAAATGAGAAGAGCTTTTGATGGGCGTTGTGATGAGGCAGTGAAACTTTTTAATGAGATAGAAGGACTCTCTGTACTCAAGCCTCAAGGGGCATTTTACCTCTTTGTGAACATTAAAGATATCAGTGAAGATTCTATAGAATTTTGTAAAGAACTACTACAAGCCACAGGTGTAGCTGTCGTACCAGGGATAGGTTTTGGGTCTGAAGGTTACTTTAGATTCTCATTTGCTACCGACATTACAAGTATCAGAGAAGGTATTAGACGTATAGAAAAATTTGTGAAGAGTAAACAAGCATAATTTTATATTTGGGTTAAAGGTGCAAAAACATGCACCTTACTTCTTTTTAGTCATCTTCTCCATGCCAAACCAAATTAACCCAATAAAACTCAACATAAACACTGGGACTAACCATGATTTACCTTTCATCATACCAAATAACGATTTAATACTTTCTCCCATATAATAACTACCTAACATGATTACAGAAACAAATACAATACTTGCAAATATATTATAAAAACCAAATTTTTTAAAATCATAACGCGATAAAGCCATTGATATAGGCACCAATGTTTTAATACCATATAAAAATTTTTGTATAAAAATAGCCAATACACCATATTTACGCATGATTAGTGTAGAAAGTGCCAATTTTCTTTTATGCTTTTCAAAATAAGGCTTGATATCTTCTTTTTGATATTTTCCCAAATAGAATAAAAACATATCGCCCAAATAATTAAAAACAATTCCTACTCCTAAGGCAATATATAAATTCATAACATCAAAATAAGCAGCAAGCCCTGCCGCAGCCGTCCATATCAAAGACCCACCTAAAGAAAAAAATGCAAGAATAACATAACCCAATACCTTCCACTCTTTTACAAAAGCCAAAATAGAATCAAGTCCATCAAAGCGTCCCCACATCCAATAAATAAATGCACCTGTAAGTCCTAATGGAATCAGTAACCATAAATCTTTTATTGAAAAATCTGTATTATTCATTTTTATCCTAAATTAAAAGTGCAAAATCATACCTAAAATAGATTAATAACCTTAAGAGGAACAGCTAATATGTGATATACCACCTATATCAAAAAGTGCCGCAGGTTTTTTAGCATAGTATTTTACTTCTACCTCTTTAGACTGCTCAGCATAGGGTTGTGTCATCACCTCTTGGAGCTCTTTTGTAAGCGTATAGTCACCTTGCTTTGCCTGTTGATAGGCTGGTACCAAGTGCCATTCTCTTAGTGTATATTTGGGGTTAACACCTTTCATTCGCTGTGAGAGTGCTTTACGTGACTTTTCTGATGTAGCGTTATATTCTACAGCATTATTGCTAGCTATGTATGCTCTCCACTTCACAAGCCACGCTTCCCAACGCTGAAGTAGTGTGTCATTCTCTGAGATATCACTGTAGAAACTTTTTTTAAGTGGCTCAATGTCTTCAGGTACAGATGAGAGTTCTCTAAAGAAAATAGTATAATCCACAGAAGTCTGTATCATCAGCTCTGCAAGTTCTCTAAAGAGTGTGGCATCATAGCTGTCACATCCAAGCTTGGAAGCCCACATTTTTTTCATTTGTACCTGCATGAGTGCAGGAAAGTCATCGCGTATCTCATAGAGTTTGGCAAGTGCATTTTCATCTGATGTTAGAAGTGGCTCCAATGCCTTACAAAACACGTGAAAGTTTCGCTCAGCCGCGTTGGGTTGGTTGAGAAATGAAAAGTGTTTTCCTCCTCCTGTCCACGGCTGATACTCGGGGTCAAACATCTCCATAAAACCAAAAGGACCATAATCAAGGGTAAATCCTCCTGCTGCACAGTTGTCAGAGTTGAAGTTCCCTTGACAATACCCTACACGTACCCAATCAGCCACAAGCGAGGTAAGACGTGTACGAAATGCGTGTGCAAGTAAGAGAACTTTCTCTTGCAAACTCAAATGACTCTCTATTTCGTCACTATACTCACGTTCTATAAGATGTAAGACTATTTGTTTCAGTTCTTCGAGTGCTTGTGGATGTTCCTCTTTACGGGCACGCCGTCCAAAGAGTTCTATTTGTCCTACACGTAAAAATGAAGGAGCCACACGTGTGGAGATGGCAACATACTCAGCCACCATCATATCGGGGTCATGAGAGCGTGAGTCTTCTGAGTACCAAGGTCTCTGTACTTTCTCAGACTTTGAAGTATATAAACTTAACGAACGTGATGTAGGTACACCCAATGCAACCATATGTTCTTGAGCTAAAAACTCACGGATACTAGAACGCAACACCGCACGCCCATCTGCCCCACGACAATACGGTGTACGCCCTGCACCTTTGAGCTGCATCTCCCAGCGTTTACCATTTAACACCGCTTCAAGCACCGAGATAGCTCTACCATCTCCATAGCCGTTACCTGTGCCAAAAGGGCATTGCTGATAATACTCTGTACCATATATAGAGAGGGCATACCCTGTAGCCCACCCTACCTTGCTCATGGGTTCTGGTAACTGTGACAAATCACCAGAAAACATACGCATAAAGTCATCTGTCTGTGCCAAAGTATCTGTAAATCCAAGTTCGGCAAACAAGGTCTTGCTATGTGTGATGTACTCTGGGTCTTGTATGAGTGTTGGCTTCACGGGTACATAGTGTCCCGAAAAGACTTCTCTAGGGTCGTGGTCTACCCCATCATCTGTTGCTTGGGGGTCAGGCATGAGTGTGTTCATGAGTGAGTAGTCTGTATGTTCCGCTAACTCTTTAAGTGTTTGTATCATGTTTATCTCTTTTCCATAATTTTAATTATGCTCAGCTTATCTTTTTTTGCTTTAAAGAAAATTATGTGGATTATTTACATTTGAAATAAATTGTGTTATACTTTATAATATTAGCCAAAGGAGTACTCTATGCATACTATTAAAATA
>JALSPX010000112.1 GCA_026985755.1 Sulfurovum sp.
TAACTACCTCTAAAAATGGTTTACTAGGTGCAGAGATTAGACTAAACAAACCGATAGATATACCAGTAGGCACAAGCATGAATATAGAGATATTAGCTCAGGCAGAACATGGCTGTCTCTTGCCTGCGAATACACTGGTACATAAAAAAGAGGGTACCTATGTCATGGTCTATAAAGAGAAGAAGTTTAGCGAGCAAAAAGTGGATGTGAAGATGCAAAATGAATTTCAAGCACTCTTGGTATCTTGCCCCAGCGAACCTGTGGCGTATGGGAATGAGGTGAAACTGGTTACACTTCCTGCATATGACAGGGTTGAGGTTTTGGAGAGCAGATAGTTTATGCTATAATTAAACAAAAAGCAGAGAGGATAAGATAATGACTGCTCGAATGGATGGAAGTTTTATTGATTATGTTGATTTTATTGATGTAGTTCAAGAAGCATTAGAAACAGCACCTAGACAACTGTTTGAAAAGATGATGCGTCTTATCCTAAACAAGTTTCATGACCAAGAGATAGAGTTACAACGTTTAGCATTGGAAATAGATGATATGCATAGTCTCCCTGTAGATGATTTGGATGAGTTTTATGATACGACACTTGATGCTGTTGATAACCTAAAACTTTTTAAAAAGAAAATCGATAAGATAAAAAACAAAGACATGCTGTTTGATGACCTCTATGCCCAAGCAGATAAACTTCACTCATCACTCATCACCTACATAGATAGGATGGGACAGCTAGAAGTACGTATACTCCAAGAAAATCAAAAGTCAGCATAAATTTATGGAGATTATAAAAACCTCCCAATATCTTCGTACACAAAAACAACTTATTAAGAAACATGCACTCATCAAAGTTGAAATTGAAAGTACCTTAGAACGTTTTGAGGAAGACCCATACCACGCATCTTTACATTACAAAAAAATGACTTGTAAAAAAGACAAAGAAAGATACTCTATACGTATCCCTAATACACAATATCGTATACTCATGAACATAGTTAATGACAACACATATCTAGTATGTGTTTGTAGTCATGATGAATATGATAGGAGAAATAGGGGCTGTTAATTGGCATAGCTATTTTTATATATGGCTTTAATTACTCTTTAATCTCTAGTGGTGTATAGTAGTGGTGTATAAGGAGTCAAGATGCAAAGAACACAAATATATTTTGAACAAACAACACTTCAAGAGTTAAAGACCATAGCAAGTGATGCCAATATCTCTGTATCTGAGTTTATAAGACGTGTGGTAAAAAAAGAGATTAAAAATCAAAATAAAGAGAATTTAAATCATTTTTTAGAGACTATGAAACCTCTTGAGAGCTTTGTAGATGTGGATGCTACAGAGTATGTACAAGGACTACGTGGCAAAAGTAGGATAATAGGTGGATAAGATTTTACTAGACTCAGATGTGGTCATTAATCTACTCAAGAAAAAAGAGGAGACACTCGCTAAATTAAAGAGCCTTGGAGCGTGTGAGTTTTACATCTCACCCATCGTCATAGCAGAAATCTACGCAGGAGCAAGACCAAAAGAAACAGAACAGATAAAAGCTCTTTTCTCTTACTTTAAATCATTAGATATTAATGATGAAGTGGGAGTCATAACAGGCAACTATGCCAATGCCTTTCGTAAAGCCTTTAATGGTATATCGTTAGAAGACTACATGATAGCCGCTACTGCTAAGTACTATGGTCTACAACTTTGGACGTATAATAGGAAGCATTATCCTATGGGAGATTTGGTGTTTGTGTAGGATGAAATTTCTATTTAGGATTTAGTTCCTGACCCTAAATGTTGTAGCCAATTCACACCAAGTTCATATCAGCATGCTATAGTATGCTCAAAATATATAGCAGGAGTACACTATGGCTGTAGAGTCCCCAACTTGGGTAGAAAAAATCCTCAAAAAACCGCATATTATCATCTCGTTTCTCGCACTCTTTGTGATGGCTGGGATGATGGGGTATGGGAAGATACACCGTAATCTCTTTCCTAACTCTAACTACCCTGAAGTCGCTTTGGTCATTGTAGAACCAGGGGCTAGTGCGAAGACGATGGCATCGAATATTGCTGTGCCTGTAGAAGAGGAACTCTATACGCTAGATGCTATACGCCGTGCCTACTCTACGACTATAGATGAGGTGACAGTCATCCATGCAGAGTTTGGGTATGAAAAAAATATAGACACCGCAGTGAGTGATGTGACCAATGCTCTGTCTAAAATACGTGCCAAACTCCCTAAAGATATACGAGAACCACAAATCATTAAAATTACTGAAGCGACTGCACCTGTACTTGTGGTAGCGATGTCACCTAAAGAGGGCAGTCATTTGAATCTAGAAGATATACGTGACATTGCTTCTAGCCATATCAAGCATACCCTTTTAAAAACCAGTGGTGTAGCCAATGTAGATATCTTTGGTGGGTATGAAAAAGAGTTACAGATTATTGTAGATAAGCAGAAGTTGGATGCCTATCATCTCTCTTTGGGGCAGGTGATTGCTACCTTACAAAAAAACGACAGTGACTATGCTGTAGGGTTTGTGAGTAATGAAGAGAAGAGATATCTGCTCAAATCACAAGGCAAAAGAGCTACGATAGCATCACTTAGAGCACTACATCTTACAGCAGATGTAAAGCTGGGTGATGTAGCAGAGATTTATTTTGGGCATTATGAGAACAGTGCTGCGTATTTTGGGAATGGCAAGCCAGCCATTGCTTTATCTATCCAGCGTGCTGTGAGTGCAGATGTCATTAAGACCATCGACAAAGTAGAGTCCATGTTACACGAGTTTGAAGCACGCTATCCAAATATTCATTTTGAAGTGAGTGACACCCAAAAAGAGACCATAGAACAAAGTACTATGAATATGTTTGACTCTTTGCGTGATGCGATTATCATGTCCACAATTGTGGTCTTTTTGTTTTTGGCCTCTTTTCGTCAAATATTGGTGGTACTTGTGACCATTCCTCTTGTGTATGCCTCGACCATTGCGTTGATGTGGCTTGTGGGCATAGACTTTAATGTGGTGACTTTGACTGCTATTATCTTGGCTCTAGGGCTCTTGCTCGATGACACCGTGGTGGTGATGGAGAATATCGAGAGGCACTACCGTGAGCTGCATAAGGATATCCATGCAGCGGTATTTGATGGGACAAAAGAGATTATGTTTGCAGACCTAAGTGGTACGATAACTACCATGATAGCCCTAGCACCTATGCTTTTTGTAGGTGGGTACCCGCAGACGGTATTTGCACCTTTGGTCGGGACACTTTTGCTAGCATTGGTGGCTTCGTATATTATCTCTATCGTTGCTGTGCCATTACTCTCTTTGCATATATTGGCTATAGAAAATCCACTACTGCTTAAAGTAGAGGGGTGGTTTCATGCTGTTATAGGTAGAGCCAATG
>JALSPX010000113.1 GCA_026985755.1 Sulfurovum sp.
TATTTCCCAAAATTGTTAGAAAATATATGCACAAAAGCGTAGATGATTTGCATCTAGGCAAGGTGAGTTATGATGAAGTGATGGAGTCGCTTCTCAAAGAGTACAATCTTTCTAAAGAGTAAGAATCCCACTACGTAAAAAGTGACCAAGCAGGTAATATTTTTATGTTATTATTTTGTATGCTATAAAAAAGAGCAGTTCACACAGGCTTGAACAGATACCCAAAAGATGCTCTCTGAAGCAGGTATAGATGCGAGTAAAGTATCTGTACTTGATAAGGGTGAGATGGTGAAGACTGAGGGTGAATATTTACCTTGGTATTGGATTGGTTATGGTATTTGCATGGGCAGGTGCGTCAATATGGGCACATACCCGTCTAAATTCGTATGGTGAACCAATTCGTTAACTATGCAGAAACACCAAGATTCTATAGTATGAATCTTGGTATATTATGATGTTATGGAGCGTCTCATTACATGTATGAAAAACTAAAGAAGAATTTTAGAGGTTCTCTAAAATATATTTTCCCATGGTTAAAACTTAAAGAAGCAAATCTAAAATGGTATAAACGGCTTCTTATCTATTCGGAGGTAATGATTGCTGTTGTAATGTTTGTATGGATTCTATGGATATTTGTTGGATTAAAAATGACGTTTAATCATATCTATTTATATAATCATCTACATTTTCGAACTGTAATGCCTTTGGATATCCAAGAAGAAAATAGTTTACATGAGATACTCACCCAAATAGAAAATAAGTTAAAAAAAGTAGATATTGATTTTCAAGAGTTGAAAGCAGATATTTTTATAGAAAAAGGTGATATTTCATTCAAATTATCATTAGTACCAGGTATGCAATTACTAAACTTTGGCAGTGCAGTAACTATAGGAAAAAATATTTTTATACCAAATGTAGACATAAAACACAATCAATTTATATTGCAAGGCGATAAGAGTAGTGGAGATATTGAACCATTATTTGGTGATATATTAGCTCATGAATTGGTACATGTATGGCAAAATAAAAAATATGGAAACACTTTTTTTTCACAATGGTTTATACTTCCTAAGTGGGTTATGGAAGGTTATGCTGTATATAGTTCTGAAAGAGAAAAAGTACTTAACAAGCCTAAAGAAAAAATCAAGCATTTTTTAGAAAAGTCTAAAGCATTATCGGCACACATAAGACAAGATGGTGCATATACATTGTGGGGTCTCATGATCCAACACGCCATCGAACATATGCACAAAAGCGTAGATGATTTGCATCTAGGCAAGGTGAGTTATGATGAAGTGATGGAGTCGCTTTTAAAAGAGTACAATATCTCTAAAAAATAAGAATCGCCGTAGGGGGCGATTGCTATTGCACCGTTTGTTGTTGAGATAGAGATAGACTCATCGCTGTGATAATAAAAAACTAAGGAAATATAACAATGAATAAAGAGACATTAGATAAAAATCTTAAACCTGTTTTCCCACTTTGGGTACGTATTGTTTTAATACTTTTGGCATATACTATTGTTGCAGGTTTATTTCAAGGTATAGGGATGTATATTACAGGTGTGCCGATAGATGATTTAGAAGCATTAGAGAACCTAACGATGAATCAACTATTGGTTACGCAAGTCCTTTCAGCTATTGCTGCTGTGCTAGTAGTGTATCTTTTTAGAAGATATATGGATAAAAAATCTATGCACTCTTTGGGCTTTTCATTAGCACATAGAGGTGCTGATATATTCTGGTCAATGGTACTGGCATTTGTGATGATAGCTGGTGTTACATTGGTACTCTACCTGTTAGGATATATTGAGCTGGTAGTCAATGATTTTAGTATAATTACATTGGGTATGAGTCTGTTATTATTTGTTTCAGTCTCTTTAAGCGAAGAGGTGTTGATACGTGGATATATACTCAATAATCTTATGACTTCTATGAATAAATATATGGCACTTGTGATGAGTGCTATGATTTTTACACTCTTTCATCTCTTTAATCCCCATTTGAGTGTGCTTTCTGTGCTAAATCTATTTATTGGAGGTATATTGTTGGGTACAGCATATATCTATACTAAAAACCTTTGGTTTTCTATCGCATTACATACGTTTTGGAATTTTTTTCAAGGAGCGATTTTTGGGTATCCTGTGAGCGGGCAAAAAGTTGATTCCATATTGCAATTAAAATATATAGGGAATAATATTATGATAACAGGTGGTGACTTTGGATTTGAAGGATCGATACTTTCTACGATTGTTACACTTATGTTAATAATGTTAATTGTATGGTTTTATGAAAATAAGCTACTAAAGAGCCCAAATCGATAATTATTAGCACTCTAAATCTATGCTATAATACAATCAAGTAAACATAAGGAGTCTCGATGTGTGCTGTTGAGTATTATACCTATGATGAGTATGTTACCTGGGAAGGTAACTGGGAGATGATAGAAGGAGTGCCGTTAGCTATGGCTCCAGCTCCTATGATAAGTCATCAGGTATTAGCAGGAAATATATTGTTTGAGTTCAAAAAAAATATACAATCATGCAAAAATTGTTTAGTATTTGGTGAAGCCGACTGGAAAATAAATGATGATACGGTGGTAAAACCAGATGTAGTACTCATCTGTAATGAAACCAATGACGCCTATATGACCAAAGCCCCAGAAATTATTGTAGAGGTCATCAGTAAATCTACAGCCAAACGTGACGAGAAGACCAAATTTAAGCTCTATCAAGATGAGCAAGTGAAATATTATGTGATTGTTTACCCTAGCGACCTTAAAGCCAAGGTCTATAAACTTGTAGAGGGTGTCTATGTAAAGCAGGGTGATTTTTTAAATGAGTCGTATGACTTTGATGAGAGTCTATGCCCTGTATCTGTAGATTTTGGGGCGGTATTTGAAGCTATGAGGGATGTATAATATAAGACTCTGACATATTCACACTATGATAGATAGTAGTGCCATACTTTTGACTATAATAGAGTAGTAGCAGCTTTTGGAGTGTGGGTTCTATAGAGGGATAGAACCAACCATTATTGCTAAGTACTATCATGTTTTTTGGGTGTCCGCTATAGAGCTTCTCTGAGGTCGCCTCAAAACAGATGGCATTTCTATATGTTCTGCCATCTATCATATAGTCTGTTATGTTTTTGTCTGCTTCATAATCGATGGCACCATCATAAAATACTTGATTGACCCAACTGCTTAAAAAATGAGGCAGGGGATTACTCTCTCCAAAGGGAACCAACACGACCTTGTTGGCAATCGTAAGTCTGTTGTTGCTAAAAATATAGGTAGAGTTTCTAGGTGTCTTACCATCCCAGTAGAGTGCCCCTGTTACAATAGAGATATCTTTTGCTTTCTCTTTGAGTATCTGCATAAGTTGGGGTGAATGATTCAGAAAGATAGGAAATACAGATTCAGGTAAAACAATGAGAGATTTGTGTGCATCTATGGCTTTGTCAATCAAGCTAAAGAGTCTTTGAAATTGGGCTTGATGTAGGTGGGTGTCCCATTTATCTTCTACCTTTGTATGGGTAGTAACAAGGGTAAAGTCTGGATTGTTTTTTGTCTCTATAGCATGCGTGGGTTGATACGCTAATAGAATAAGCAATAGATAGTTAAAATTTTTCTTCCAAATCGTAAGTGAAATAGAGAGTAGCACGAGGGCAAACTGCCATTTTTCTATACCAATATAACTTTTGACAAACACCAACTCAGGTTTAAACCAGTCAAATCCAAAAGGGTGTAGATAACTAAATACCAAGAGTGCCAAGGCTTTGATAAAAAGAGATGGAAGAGATGTGATTTTAGCAAGTATGGTACTGATGTAAGCAATGAATGCAAAAATAATCCCATATCCTAGTGCAATGAGTAAAATACCTATAGGGATGCCCCATGTATATCCATAATGTTGTAAAGAGAGTGCTATCCACCAAAACCATAGTGCACCAGTAAATAGACCTGTCCAAAACCATGTTTTGTTGTCTGACTGAAGCAGTAAAAAGAGAAAAGATAAACCCAATATAGTATTGAGCACAAAAGAAGAGAAGCCCCAGTACTCTAGGTAAATGAATAGTGAGCCTAAAAGAGCAATAAAAAAGCCTCTTGTTAATACAAAGGTGGTAAAATATTGTCTAATTTTATTCAAAAGGATTCCTCATGGAACAATCAGGTAGCGTAATTGGTTCATTTTTGCCACTTATATTATTATTCGCAATTTTTTATTTTTTAATTATCAGACCACAGCAAAAAGCGCAAAAAGAACACAAATTAATGCTAGAGGCATTAAAAAAAGGTGATAAAATCATCACGACAGGTGGACTCATTGCTACAATTGTTAAACCTGAAGAAGATTTTATCAAAATCAAATTAAATGATGACACGATTGTAAAGTTGGACAGAGCATATGTATCAAAAAAGGTAGAAATCGGTGAAAACGCTTAATTATAGAGTCATACTTTTTGCTTTTGCACTCATTTTTGGAGTGGTTTTTTCTATTCCTTCATTGACACAAAGCGAAGAGGGCAAAAAAATCACTTTGGGGCTTGACCTTCAAGGAGGATTGCATATGCTCCTTGGTATTAAAAGTGATGTAGCTATAGAGTCTCGCATCAAGTCTATGGCAGCATCTGTAAAATATATCTTTGATGATGAAGAGATTATTTTTGATGATTTACGTATGGTAGATGGTGCTAAAATTACTTTTGAACTCTTGGATAAAGATGATGTCCCTAAAGCCAAAGCTCTTTTGAAAAAAGAGTTAGAGGGTACAGTATTACAGGAAGATGGTCTCAAGTTTTCACTTGCTATGACTATCGAGGAGATGGAACGTACTAAGAAAAATGCCATCTCACAAGCAGTAGATACGATTCGTACAAGGTTAGACTCTTTTGGGCTTGCTGAGCCAACAGTAGCGAAACAAGGTCAAGATAAAATCTTAGTAGAAGTACCGGGTATTAAAACCCAAGAAGATGAACAACGTATCAGGGAACTTATCGCGCGTGCAGCGCACTTACAACTGATGGCTGTCGATGAAGATAGAATCGCACGAGTAGATTCCATGAGTGATGCCGAAGCTAAAAGTTATGGTGATGTGATACTCAAAGATGTGAATTCACCTGAGAAGTATCTGCTTCGTGCTATTCCTGTGCTTGATGGGTCTATGCTTACCGATGCGAAAGTGGGTTTTGATAAAAATAATCAACCCGTGATTAACTTTACACTTAATGGACAAGGTGCCAAAATTTTTGGTGACTTTACCGGTAAGTATGTAGGTAAACGTATGGCTGTGGTATTAGACAAAGATGTCTACTCTGCGCCTAATATTAATGAACGTATCGGTGGTGGACATGTGCAAATATCTGGAAGTTTCAAACTTTCAGAGGCACATGATTTGGCGATTGCACTCCGTTCTGGAGCACTTTTGGCACCTGTGTATGTGATGGAAAAACGTTCTGTTGGACCAAGTTTAGGTGCAGATAATATTAAAGCCAGTATGATGGCATTGATGTTAGGATTTGTATTGGTTGTGCTTTTTATGATTCTGTATTATGGTATGGCAGGTGTGATTGCCAATGTTGCTCTGGTTGGTAACCTCTTTTTAATCTTGGCGGTAATGTCACTTTTTGGTGCAACGCTTACACTTCCTGGTATGGCAGGTATTGTATTAACAGTAGGTATGGCAGTCGATGCCAATGTGATTATTAATGAGCGTATTCGAGAACTGTTACATGAAGGAAAATCAGTTGCCAAGTCTATAGAAGAGGGATACAATAAAGCCTTTACCGCCATTTTGGATGCCAATGTCACTACGCTTATTGCAGCAGTGGTACTATGGGCATATGGTACTGGCCCACTCAAAGGGTTTGCCTTGACTATGGGTATTGGTATTTTGGCTTCTATGCTTACGGCTATCGTAGGTACCCATGGTATTTACCAATGGTTACTTCCAAAAATCGACAAAAACAGGCTAGGCTTCTGGTTTGGTATTAAAAAAGAGGGGAGAAAATAATGGAAATTTTTAAATACAAACAACCTCTAAATTTGATGGCTCAAAGCAAGCGTTTTGGGTTGGTTTCGTTGGTGCTACTTGTGCTATCTTTAGGATTAATCTTTACAAAAGGATTTAACTATGGATTGGATTTTGCTGGTGGTACGTTGGTACAAGTACACTATAAAGAAAAAGCACCTATTGATAAAGTAAGAGAGGCTGTGACAAAAGTCAAAGCCTATGAGAATGCTTCTGTAACCTATTTTGGAAATGACAATGAAATCATTATTCGTACGAAAAAAAGTAGTAAATCTTTAGGTAAAGATATGGGTGATGAGATGCGAGAATTACTCGTAGGTACAGGTGACTTTGAAGTAAGACGTGTAGACATCGTGGGAGCCAAGGTAGGATCTGAATTACGTGAAAAAGGGCTCATGGCAATGCTCTTGTCTATACTTGGTATTCTTATCTATGTATCCTTTAGATTTGAATGGCGTTTTGCTATTGCTTCTGTGATGGCACTGATTCATGATGTGACTATCGCTATGGGGGCAGTGGTACTTTTTGGTATTGAAGTCAATCTAGATACTTTGGCAGCCTTATTGACTATCTTGGGGTACTCTTTGAATGATACTATCATCGTATTTGACCGTATCCGTGAAGGAATAAATACGATTAAAAATCCTGATTTGTCTAAGATTATTGATGAGTCTGTGACACAAACACTCTCTCGTACGACATTGACATCACTCACAACATTCTTTGTGGTCTTGACCCTTTTTGTATTTGGTGGAGAGATTATCAAAGGTTTCTCATTTACACTTTTAGTAGGTGTGGTAGTAGGTACATATTCGTCTATTTTTGTAGCATCTCCTATTTTAATGTTGCTAGGCTTCTCTGTCTCTGACTACAGACTCAAAGCAGCAGAAAAAGCAAAACGTGCAAAAGAGAAAGAAAAAATGCGCGCGATGTATGAAAATGGTACAATGTAGCTTGTAAGTATTTTTTCTTCTGAATCACTAGATGAAGCTTTAGTGAGATGAATTTTGTGTGAGCTTTGCTCATACAAAAGAAGAAAGAGTATAAAATAAATGCGCGCGATGTATGAAAATGGTACAATGTAATTACGATATAATATTGAAAAAAAAGGAATGCTATGAATTGGGGTAAAGTTTTTTATATATTTTTCACACTCATGTCGCTGACAACAGCTGCAGCATTTTTGTATGAAAATTCTGTGGTAGCACTATTTATAGCGGGCTCAGTGAATATGGTCTCTACGCTCTTAAAAATAGGTGTAAGAAATATACTCTCAGCTGAGTTACTTGCGGGTTCATTGGTTGCAGATTTGCACCTTATTCCTGCATTTTTTGCTTTACAGTTTTATGGTAATGACAAGATTGCGGTAGGCTTGGTGATTGGAGCAGTGATTGCGAATCTGTATACGATTCTTGTGACAATGATTGAGAGTTCAAAAGAGAAAGTAGATTTTTAGATTAGTGCATATATCTTATAAAACAGAGGCTACTTTATGATAGTATTTTAAGGAATAGCCATGATAAAAATACCTACTTTACATGGTTCTAACCCTGAAGCAAAACGAAAAGAAATCAAAGATTATTTTCAGATTTGCTATCAACGTTATGAGTCTCTTTTTCATCTTGTTTCTGTAGAAAAAGCCTACTTTCAAAAGGCTGATCCTCTTCGACATCCTATTATTTTCTACTATGGACATACTGCCACGTTTTTTATCAATAAATTTAAACTAGCCAAGATAATAGACACACGTATTGACCCTAAGTTAGAATCTATTTTTGCGGTAGGTGTTGATGAGATGTCTTGGGATGATTTGAATGAAAAACATTATGACTGGCCTACACTACAAGAGACACAAATGTACCGTGATAAGGTTTATGAAGTAGTCAATCATGTGATTGACACACTCCCCTTAGAGCTACCTATTACCGAAGCATCCCCTTGGTGGGTAATAATGATGGGAATAGAACATGAAAATATACACCTAGAAACATCGTCTGTACTGATACGTCAATTACCTTTTAAATATATAAAAGAAGATAGACAATGGCAAGAGTGCAGTAAAGACAATGAAGTCCTAGAAAACAAACTTCTGGATGTCACTTCAGGTAGTGTAATGTTGGGAAAAAATAGGAATGCTCAGCTTTTTGGATGGGACAATGAATATGGCACACACCAAGCCAATATACCAGCGTTTAAAGCATCAAAATATTTGACTTCCAATGCAGAGTATTTAGACTTTATAAAGGATGATGGTTATAGCAATGATACCTACTGGTGCAGTGAAGGCCAAGCGTGGAAAGCGTATAACCATGTGAAGCACCCTCTCTTTTGGAAAGAGAAAGAAAATCACTATATGTTGCGTACGGTTAGTCGTGAAATACCTTTACCCCTCTCTTGGCCGGTAGAAGTCAATTATTTAGAGGCAGCAGCATTTTGCAAATGGAAAAGTAAAAAATTGCATAAACATATTACGCTTCCCACAGAAGATGAATATATTCGATTAAGAGATGAAAATCAGGTCGATTCTTATATAGATTGGACAAAAAAAGGTGAGAATATTGCCAATATAAACTTAGAAGGATTTGCATCTGCTGTACCTGTAGACACCTATAAACATGGTGATTTTTATGACATTATAGGTAATGTATGGCAGTGGTCACGCACACCGATATACCCTTTTGATGGCTTTAGAGTACATCCTATTTATGATGACTTTACTGTACCTACATATGATGGGAAGCATAACCTTATTCATGGAGGATCATGGATAAGCTGTGGTAATTTAGCCACACAAAAAAGCCGTTATGGGTTTAGGAGACATTTTTATCAACATGCAGGGTTTCGGTATATTCAGAGTAATTATGAGGAGAAGGTAGTGACAGATTATTATACTACAGATAGTATTATCTCACAGTATTGCCATTTTGGCTGGGGAGAGAATGCTTTAGGGGTAGAGAATTATCCTGCTACCTGTGCAAGCATTGCTTTAGAGGTAATGAAAGATAAGCCTAGAAAAAAAGCATTTGATATAGGCTGTGCTATAGGAAGAAGTACTTTTGAACTTGCACGTGGATTTGATGAAGTTATAGGTGTAGATTTCTCTGCACGTTTCATTCAAGAAGCTGAAAGATTAAAGCAGGATACCGTGTTGCATTATACGATGCCAACAGAAGGTGAATTGGAAAGTTTTCATGAAGTGAGACTTGCAAAATTTGCTTTAGAAAATGTACGGAATAAAGTCTCTTTTTGGCAAGCAGATGCCTGTAATTTAAAACCTATTTTTAAAGGCTTTGATTTGATATTTGCTGGAAATCTTATAGACAGACTCTATGACCCTCAAAAGTTTTTAGAGTCACTTTCAGATAGAATGAATGATGGAGGAATACTTATACTAAGTTCTCCTTACACCTGGCAAGAAGAGTCCACACCTAAAGAGAAATGGATAGGTGGATATAAGCGTGATGGAGAAAATGTGAGTACATTGCAGGGACTTGAAGAGATACTTGGCACAGCATTTAGATTATTGGAAACACGAAATGTCCCTTTTGTAATACAAGAAACAGCGCGTAAACACCAATACACCATCGCACAAATGACAATATGGGAAAAGATATAAAATGTTCAAAGCCATCAATAGGGAAAATACATATACCACCAAATATGATGGCGCCAAAAAAAAATTTGGCACCGATGATTTACTCCCCTTGTGGGTAGCAGATATGGACGTGGCTTCACCACAATGTGTCCAAGAAGCATTGCAAAAAAGAGCGCTACACCCTATTTATGGTTATACAAATTATCCCAAGAACTATTATGTATCTATACAAAACTGGATGCAAAAGCGTTTTGGATGGCAGATAAAACAAGAGTGGATAGTGCCATGTTATGGGGTAGTACCTTCATTGAACTTTGCCATATCAGCTTATAGTGATGAGGGGGATGGTGTGATTGTCCAAACACCACTCTATCCACCTTTTGTGAGTTCGATTAAAAATAAGAATCGAAACGTGCTAGAGAATGCATTGGTCTATGCCCATGGAAAATATAGTATCGATTTTGAGGATTTTGAAAATAAAGCAAAACAAGCAAAACTTTTTTTGCTCTGTTCTCCACATAATCCAACCTCACGTGCCTGGGACAAAAAAGAGTTAGCACGCATTGTCGATATATGTGTAAGCTATGATGTGCTCATCATCTCAGATGAGATACATGCAGATGTGGTGTATGAGAAAACGCATCATGCCATAGGTGCTTTTGAGAAGATTATGCAGCACTGTGTGGTACTTAATGCACCTTCAAAAACCTTCAATATAGCTGGACTCAATACCTCTTATGCTATTATTCCAAATCAAAAAATACGTGAAGCATATATCGTAGCACAGAACAGGTCAGGTATTACCAATGGGAATCCTTTTGGCATTGAAGCTTTGATAGCTGCCTATTCATATGGTGAGGATTGGCTGGAAGCATTGAAAAAACACTTACAGTCTAATATTGTATATGTAACAACATTTCTTGAAAAAGAAAAGATACCTATTGTCCCAATAAAGACAGAAGCAACTTTTTTAATGTGGCTAGATTGTAAAGGTTTGGTAATGAATCAAAAAGAGTTAGTAGATTTCTTTGTCTTTAAAGCAAAATTAGGGCTTAATAACGGGATAGATTTTGGATATTTGGGTGAAGGTTTTATGCGTTTAAATATTGGAACATCAAGAGAAGTACTAGAAGTTGCAATGCAGAGACTTTTACTAACATACAGGAGAAATATTTGAAAAAACATATTATTTTATATTTTATAGTTACTTTATATAGTTTTGCGTTACCTCATGCGATAGAAACTTTCGTTAAAAAATCAACGATTCCTAAAAAAGATATGGCTATTTATATTAAACAAGTAGGTCAAAATGCCCCTGTATTGGCTGCATTAAATGAAACAACTTTAAAGACTCCTGCATCAGTAATAAAGGTGCTTAGTACCTATGCATCAGTATTGAAATTAGGTTTTGATTATCGTTTCCCAACGAAGTTTTATACTACAGGTCTGTTACATGACGGTGTATTAGATGGTGATTTAATTGTGAAAGGTTTTGGTGATCCTACTCTAAACAGTAAAGATTTAGAAAAGATTGTCCAACAGATAAAAGCCAAAGGGATTCGCAAAATCACAGGCAATATTATTATAGATCGCACATTTTTTAGGGTAGGTACTAAAAATAGTTCAGGTTTTGATGAAAACCCGTATAGTGCGTATAATGCAATGCCTGATGCAATGATGTATAACGAACGTATCAGTACAATATGTATTACCCCAAAAAATAATGTTGTGACCAAAAAGGGTCAAGATGCTTCTTATGAAGTCATCAACCAACTTAAAACCGTAAGTCAACCATGTAGAGGAAGATACTCTTGGCCAGGTGTTAAAATTGATACAACACAGGCAACACCCAAAGTATATTTAAAAGGGAAAATCTCTAATCATTGTGGCAAGCAAAATATTTGTCAAGTCGTGACCAAACCCTATCTTTCTTTTTATTATGCTTTAAAAGATAAATTGAAAAGAGAAGGGGTTGTAGTAGAGGGAAATATGCGTTTGCGAAAAGTGCCTCAAATAGCAAAACCTTTATTTACACACTATTCCCGTTCTTTAGAAGAAATTATTTCTAAAACAGCTAAAAAAAGTAATAATTTATATGCAAGACATCTTCTATTGACTTTGGGTGCACATGTCTATGGAGCACCTTCGACATTAGAAAAAGGTCGACGAGCTGTTGAACAGATATTGCGTGATAATGGTGCGTTGAGTCAAAATGGCTTGCAAATAGATAATGGATGTGGATTATCTCGTACAGCAAAATTGTCTGCGAAAATGCTTGCAGACATGTATGATAATGCATACAATCGCTATGGCGAGAGATGGATGCAGACCCTCTCAATTGCTGGTGTCGATGGTACAATCAAAAAACGCTTTCGTGGAAGTGTTGTAAAAAACAGAGCATGGATGAAAACAGGTACACTTAAACGTACTAAAAATATTAGTGGCTATGTCAAAGACGCCTCTGGTCAACTATACGAAGTCGTAATATTGGTACAAAGTAATAGAGGAAATTGGAGGGCATCGAAATTACAAAATGATATTATTACTTGGCTTGCTAAGCGTAAAAGTACAGCACATACCAATGAATCTACCAATGAAGTTGTGATTGAACCTCATGTAATCAATGCAAAATATTATGTGCAAGCTGGTTCATTTTCTGAAGTACCTAAAAAATCATTTTTATTAAAAATAGAGAGAATGGGATTGCTTTACAAAGTACGTTATTCAAAAAAACATAAAGTACTTGTAGGTCCTTATGCCAAAGAAGAAGATGCGAGGGAAACACTCAAAAATATACGTGCAAAAGTAAACCCTCAAGCATTTATCACAAAGTTATAACGCCAACTACGCTATACTACTATAAAAAATTAGGGCTTTTATGAACTTTGAAACCTACCCTTTTGAAAAACTCAATACCTTACTGCAAGATATTACACCAAACAGTGACTATACAGCACTTTCGTTGACTATTGGTGAGCCACAGTTTGCTACGCCACAGTTTATTTTAGACGCACTCAATGAACATGCACCTCTACTGAACAAATACCCAAAAACTGCAGGTGAAGCAGTACTTCGTAATGCGATGCTACAGTACAATAAAGTACGCTTTGGCTTAGAACTGGAGAATACGCAGATTATCCCTACGTTTGGTACACGTGAAGTACTTTTTAACTTTCCACAGTTTTTACTCCATGATGTTAAAGACCCTGTGATGGTCTTTCCCAATCCTTTTTACCAGATATATGAAGGAGCAGCCAAAGCGTGTAGGGCTGAGGTGATTTACCTCAATCTCAATGCGTCAAACCACTTTCAGCCTGTAGTAGATGAAGAGGCATTAAGCAGGGCAGACTTTGTTATACTTAACTCGCCTAACAATCCAACAAGCTCTGTGATGTTGATGGATGATTTGA
>JALSPX010000114.1 GCA_026985755.1 Sulfurovum sp.
TTGTGCCATAGAGGGGGAGATGCTAAACAGGGAGAGTGTACGCTCATCTATACAAGAGAAACTGGGACTTAAAGATGATGCACATTACAGAAGCAGAAACAAAGAAGACAACTATGTGGATATACTCATAGATGCCAACACCCATTATGCTGAGACCTTGTCGCTAGAGAAAATATTTGCTTGGCATCATGCCATGTTTGAAACATCAACACATTTATATAGAATGAATATCGCTACTTTTAGAGGGGATGGTGTAATGCAAGTAGTCTCAGGAGCTATAGGCAAAGAGAAAGTCTATTATGAAGCACCACCAAGAGCACAGCTAGAACGAGAAATGCAAGACTTTATAGCATGGTACAATAACACACCAAACACACTCATAAAAGCTGCCATCACACACCTATGGTTTGTCATCATACACCCCCTAGACGATGGTAATGGTAGGATAGCTAGAGCATTGACAGATAGAGTACTCTCTAGTATAGAAAACTCCCATATCTCCAAACTCTACACTATGTCAAAAAGTATCAATGACGACAGAAAAAGCTACTACTCTGCACTGGAAAAAACCACAGGGTACATTAAAAAGCAAAACCCACTAGACATTACCGATTGGTGTAGGTGGTTTTTTGAGACACTCTATAAGGCACTTATGGATGCACAAAAATCACTAAGCTACATTGCAGACAAAACAAAATTTTGGGATGTGCATAAAGATGATGCACTCAATGCTAGACAGATAAAAGTAATGAACAAAATTTTAGATATGGGTAGAGAAAATTTCAAAGGTGGACTCAGCAAGAAAAAGTACATTACCATAGCAGATACCACACCTGCCACAGCATCAAGAGACATAGCTGAACTGATAGAAAAAAAGTGTATCAAACAAGTAGATGGCACAGTAGGTAAAAATACACGGTATAAGATTATTATCTAGTTAAAAATTTATGGAAGTGAAGCGTTTACTCTCACTCATATATTTAGTGGGACTGAAGTCTCCACTGCCTAAAAGGAAACTTACTTCTCAATCCTCATCATAGCAATCTCCCCACGTACTACATCAAGCTTGCCAAGTGCTGTGATAGCCTCTTGCATTTCACTCTCTTTACATCTGTGGGTGGTGAAGAGTAGTTTGGCTACTGCTTCGTCTGAGGTAGGCTTTTGGAGCATGCTTTCTATGGAGATACCAAACTCTCCTAGGGTAGAGGTGATGTTGGCGAGTACGCCACTTTCATCTGCTACTTCTAGACGTAGGTAGTACTGTGTGACTATCTCGTCACGGCTGAGGAGTTTGAGTCCTGATTCTAAGCCTTTTTTGTAGCCTAGCATCGGGCCTTGGTTACCACGTACGATGTCTACGATGTCTGAAATGACCGCGGAGGCTGTGGCATCACCACCAGCACCTGGCCCGTAGTACATCGTTTCGCCTACACGGTCACCCACGACTGTCACAGCATTCATGACACCATCGACTTTGGCTATCATGGACGCTTGTGGTATCATGGTAGCGTGTACGCGTAGTTCCACGCCGTCATCCACCTTTTTAGCAATGCCAAGTAGTTTGATTTCATAGCCAAACTCTTTGGCAAACGCCACATCTGTTTGGGTAATATTTTCTATCCCTTCGATAAGAATATCCTCAGGCTTTGCATCAATCCCATAGGCGATACTTGCCAAAATGAGTAGCTTATGAGAAGCATCAAACCCACCCACATCAAAGGTCGGGTCTGCTTCGGCGTAGCCTAACTCTTGTGCCTCTTTGAGGATGGCATCATACTGTGCACCTTCGTTTATCATCTTGGTGAGCATATAGTTACAGGTACCATTCATAATGCCCTGTATAGACTCTATATGGTTGGCACTCAGCCCCGTACGTAAAGCACCAATAATAGGGATACCGCCAGCCGTACTTGCTTCATACATAAGTGGTGTGTCACCTGCTATCTCTTGAAGTTCATACCGGTGGTAGGCAAGCAGTGCTTTGTTGGCGGTGACAACGGCTTTGCCATTTTCCAGTGCTTTTTTTAGCAATGCATAAGGCTCTTCCACCCCACCCATGAGTTCTACAACGATGTCTATCTCTGGGTCATCTACCACATCTAGAGGGTTGTCAGAGAGTTTGATGCTCACGCCTCTGTCTTTAGATAGATTTTTTACTACACCTGATTTGGCGACTATCTTCTTGCCTGCACGTGCTTCGATAATGTCGGCATTGGCTTCAAGTATATTGGCTACGCTGGCACCTACCGTACCTACACCTAAAATCCCAATCTTAACCATTCTTTTTTTCCTCTTCAAGCTTTTTGAGGAACTTCTTGATATTCTTTGCCGCTTGACGTATGCGTTTTTCATTTTCAATGAGTGCAATACGTACATACGCATCACCATACTTACCAAAGCCAATCCCTGGACTTACTGCTACGCCCGCTTTAAGTAAAAGTTGTTTTGCAAATTCTAAAGAACCCATGTCTCGTGCCACTTCAGGGATTTTACCCCAGATAAACATGGAGGCATTAGGTTTACCCATTTTCCAACCTGCATTGGCAAAGGCTTCAAGCATCACATCACGACGTTTTTGATAGCGTGGAATGATTTGCTCATCTGGTACATAGTAATGCTCGTCCAGTGCTACAGTTGCTGCCACTTGAATAGGAGTAAACATCCCATAATCAAGCCAAGATTTAATGCTCTGAAGCGCACCGATGAGCTTCTTGTTTCCTACGATGAACCCTACTCTCCAACCTGCCATATTGTAAGACTTAGAAAGGGTGTACGACTCTACTGCAACGTCTTTAGCCCCCTCAACCTCCATGATAGACGGTGTTTTGTAGCCATCAAAAGTGATGTCTGCATAGGCAATGTCTGAGATAATGTAAAAACGTTTCTCTTTTGCAAGCGCCACAAGTCTTTTGTAAAACTCAGGTGTCACGGTCGCTGTACTTGGGTTATGCGGGAAGTTTACTACCAAAAACTTCGCTTGTGGTACTGAGTTGTCTAGCGATGCTTCAAGGTCTGCTAAGAACTTGTCTTCATCTACCTCAAAAGTCTCCTCATCAAAAATGAGTTTCATCTTCTCTACATTTGCTCCAGCCAATATAAATGCCTGAGAGTGGATAGGATAGGTAGGGTCTGGTACAATCGCCACGTCACCAGGGTTAGAGATAGCTTGTACCAAGTGTACATACCCCTCTTTAGAACCCATAGTAGCAACGATTTCTGTATCAGGGTCCAAGTCTGCTCCATACTTACGTTTGTACCAGTTACTCATCGCCAAACGAAGTTTATAGATACCTTTGGAAGCAGAATAGCCATGTGTCTTTGGCTTTTGTGCAGTTTCACACAGTTTGTCTATAATAGGTTGAGGCGTAGATGCATCAGGATTACCCATAGAAAAATCTATAATATCTGCACCATTTCTTCTTAGTTGCATTTTCAAATCATTAATCTCTGCAAAAAGATACTTTGGTAAGCGATTTATTTTCTCAAATTGTATTTCATCAAACATTGTTTACTCTCTTTGTTATTTTATCTAGTATTACCATCTTTTATATCCGCCTTGTTCGATATATTCAGCTTTCGTTAAGGGCTCTATGCCTTCATTGTTCACCTTAAAATAGTGCTTACGCCCATCGTTATACTCTTTTGTATCATTTTTGTTAATCAAAGCGAAGTTCGCGGCACTTGTAGCTAACAGCCAATTCTTTTTTGTGACATCTATGTTATATTGTTTATCTATTGTTTTTTGATCTCTTTCACCCGTTTCTGTATCGATAAGCCCAAACCAAAGTTTTTCTGCAGGAAGTAATACTATTTTTTTATTATGTGCAAGCGTATGTGGACTTTTTGAGTGTATAGGTTTTTTTGTTTTTTCTTGCGTTTGTGTTGTACTTAGTGATTCTTTTTTCTCTTCTTGTGAAAAAGGCATCATATTTGTCAACATTTTTTGATCAAACTGGGTAAAAAAATACCAAGATGCATATGCCAAAACACCCAATATAAATAAAGGAAAAAGTTTTGAACGCCCTTTTGGGGCTTCTGCTTTTGTAAAGGCAATATTGATATTCTCTTCTGCGTTTCCATGTATTTTATAATACTCTAATGCTACTTTGCGTAATGCACTTAAGTCAGCTGCATAATCACGTTCCAAAATAGAAATAAATCCTATTGCTTTTGCTTTAGGTAAGGAAGAAAAATCTTCAGCAATGAGTAATGCTATATTCTGTTCTGAAATCATTGTTTTTTGACTTATGGCTTTTATACTTTTTTCACCTACTATTTCATCTAATTGCATCATTCATCCTATCTATTAAAATTGCTGCAGCTGCTGAGACATTGAGTGAGTCAAAAGCATGCTTCATCTCTATGGAGACTTTTTGGTTGATTTTATTTTCTATTTTTTTTGAAAGACCTTTGCCTTCACTTCCTAGTACCAAAACTTTTTTTGCAGGGAAAGTCATTGTTTTGATATTTTCCCCATTCATGGCTGCTCCATATATATGAAAACCTAACTGTCCAAGCTCATTGAAATGGTCTAAAATATTTGCTGTAATCATCAAAGGCATATCGAGTAGGGCGCCAGAACTTGAACGGGCTATGGCAGCAAAATTTAATTGTCTCACCCCTGAGACTAGAATAGCGTCTACTCCCAATGCATATGCTGAACGTACAATTGCACCAATGTTTCCTACATCAGTAAGACCGTCAAGTACCACGATAAAACTGCTATGCTTTATCGTGGCAAAATTTGTTTCTTCAAAAGCTTCCATCTCTACAAGAAGACCTTGATGGTTTCCTCCTTTTGCCATAGACTGTGCCCACTTCTCTTCAAGAAACTTAATCTTATCTTGATACTGATGAAACAGCGCTTGTGGCAAGATATTTTTCTTTGCCACATACACTGTTTTTATCTTCTCTGAGTGATGCGCCAAGGCATGTAAACAGACTTGTTTTCCATATATAATCATGAGATAGATTTTATCTAATTTTTACTTGATATTTGCGCTTAAAAACTTCTAACTTTTAAATTCTAATTTTGAATTAGTTCAGAATACCACTCTTTTACTGACTTATTACTAAGCATTGCTAAGAGTTTGGCTTTAGATTTCGGAGGCAGGTCTAGCTGTAAAACTTCTGAAAAGCCAAGGCTTTTGTTTCGTTGTTCTTTCGCTTTTATTACCACTACCCACTCTCCACGGATAGTCAGTTCTCTGAACTGAACATTGAGTGATTTGGCTGTACCTTTGTAGTAGTGTTGATATTTTTTGCTTATCTCTTTTGCTAAAAAAAGCTCTCTGTTTGCATCTAATACTTCTATCTCATCTAAAAGTTTTTCCAAGCGGTGTGGAGATTCATATAGTACTGTATTATAGCCATTATTCATTGCTTCACTCAGTGCCGAGGCTCGCTCTTTGCCCTTGTGTGGCAAAAAGGCATAAAACAAAAATTTACCCTCTTCAAACCCTGAAGCAGCATAGGCAGTTGTCACCGCAGAAGCACCAGGAAGTACATCATACGCCAAATTATGCTCTTGGGCATACGCTACGAGTAGTTGCCCGGGGTCAGAGATAACAGGCATCCCGGCATCACTGACATAGACAACTTCTTTATCTGAAAAAGACTCTCCAAACTCATCTAAGCGTTCTTGCCCGTTGTGCTCATTAAACGAATAAAATACTGCATCAGGATACGTCATAGCAAACCGCTCTTCAAGTAGACGCAAAAGCCGTTTGGTCTGACGTGTATCTTCGCATAAAAATAGATTTGCTTTTTCAAAAAGCTTCATTGCACGAATAGTAATATCTTGGGGATTTCCAATAGGAGTGGGGATAAATGTAATCATAAATTTTTCGTAGGGGCAGATTCTATATCTGCCCCAAAAACAAAAATTGCCTTACGACAATTTATATTTGCTCTTAAATTTCTCTACTCTACCAGCAGCATCTACAATTTTTTCAGAACCTGTAAAGAATGGGTGACATTCATTACAAATATCAATACTCATCTCTGCTTTGTTAGATTTAATTTCAAACTTGTTTCCACAAGCACATGCTACTTTACACTCAACATAATCTGGGTGAATATCTTTTCTCATTGTATTTTCCTTAAAAGTTTGTTTTTATGACAGGTAACTAGCCTGTTCTAGCATTATGCTCTTCCTTTTTTTACAAAAAGTGTCGTTGCAACAGTCTTAGCTGAGACAACAATTAGGGCAAAATTATAGCAAAGAATATTTAGAAGAAGTTAAACCCAAAATATACATCTATTTACTTGTGTAGTAAATCAGTATAGAAGAGTTTTAAAATAAAAGAAAAAACGTTTTTATTTTGCTATAATCAAATTAATTTTACATAAGGATATATTATGTCAACGATAGCCCAAGCTAAAATATTTTTTGGTTCAAAAGAAGAAAATAAGATAAAACAACAAGAACGTATAAGCCCCTATGATGGTAGCGTAGCGAGTTCTGCTCCTGTGTGTGACGTAGAAGATGCGCTTAGAGCATTAGAGATAGCAAAATCAGCCACTAAAGCAGCAGCAAAATCTCCACTCTCTCAGCGTATTTTATGGCTAGAAGATGTAGCCAAAAAATTAGCAAATCAAAAAGAAGAGTTTGCATTGATATTGGCAAAAGAAGTAGCAAAACCTATTGCTTTTTCTCGTATGGAAGTAGAGCGTTGTGTGGAGACTATTCGTCTAACAGCCATGGAATTAGCAAACCTTCATGGAGAGACAATACCTACGGATATTATGCCAAGTGGAAAGAGAACATTAGCGTATTATAGACGTGAACCTGTGGGTGTAGTAGCGTGCATCACTCCGTTTAATTTTCCTCTTAATCTTGTAGCACATAAAATAGCACCAGCACTGGGTGCAGGTAATGCAGTCGTACTCAAACCTACACCTGAGGCACCCATGGTAGCCTATATGTTTGCCAAGCTTTTTGTAGAATCTGAATATGCTATAAAAGATGCACTTTGCGTAGTTTATGGTGATGCAGAGGTGGGTTCAGCGTTGGTGAGTTCTAATATTCCTAGAGTTATCTCATTTACAGGCTCAGTACCAGTGGGGAATATTATTACAAAACAGGCAGGGATTAAAAAGGTGAGCTTAGAGCTTGGGGGAAATGCAGCAACCTATATAGACAAAAGTGCAGACCTTGTACTGGCAGCCAAACGTTGTGCTTTTGGTGCATTTTATAATTCTGGTCAAGTCTGTATCTCATTGCAACGTATCTATGTAAATGAAGATGTTTATGATGCATTCACCAAACATATGGCAGATGAGACAGCTAAGCTAAAAGTGGGTTCTCCCTATGAAGAAGATACATTTATGGGACCGCTTATAGATGAAGATTCCAAACAAAGAACAAAGAGATGGATAGAATCAGCTATGAACGAAGGAGCGAAAATTGTTGCAGGAGGTGAAGAGATTGATACCATCTTCCCGCCTACAGTGATGGCAGATGTGACGGATGATATGCAAATTATATGCGAAGAGGTATTTGCACCTATAGTGAGTCTTGTGAAAGTGCCTAATTATGAAATAGCAATAGAAAAAATGAATGATTCTCCATACGGATTGCAATTTTCTATTTTTACCAATGATTTAAGCTTGACACAAAGATTTATAGACGATGCCCAGTGTGGGGGAGTGGTCATTAACGACATTCCAACACTGCGTTTTGATGTACAGCCCTATGGTGGTTCTAAACTTTCAGGTGTAGGACGTGAAGGCCCTAAGTGGGCACTCGAAGAGTTTACTGAAATAAAGTCAATTGTGATTTGTTAATACTCTTTTGGTATGCTAAATAAAAAATAAATGAGGATAATTATGGATTATATGTTTCAAGAAGGTTTCTTAGGCACTAGAGCACCATTTTTTATGGATTTTGTGACATTAATTGTGGCTGTTTTACCTTTTCTGGTAGGTATTGCTATCTCTTTTGCCAAAAAAAATAAATATACTTTGCATAAGATAGTGCAGACGATTATATTGGTAGTTTCTATTATTGTTGTAGGGTATTTTGAATATGGTGTACGTGCAGGTGGGGGGTATGAAGTTTTTGCTAAAGGAACGAGTGTTCCACATCATTATTTATTGATAGTGCTCATTGTACATATTATTATCTCAGTGCTTACTTTAGGTATATGGATAAGTACTGTATGGAGAGCGAATAAGGATTATGAACAGGGACTACCTGGACCATACAGCAGATCACATAAAAAAGCAGGAATACGTACGTTTATAGGCATTATTTTAACCGCTTTGACAGGTATATGGGTCTATTTACTTCTTTTTGTATTTTAAGATGAAAAAGATAGCCATTTCAGCTTGTTTGTTGGGTGAACCATGTCGTTATGATGCTTCAAACAATAAAAATGAAAGATTGTTAGAAAAGCTAAAGGGGTATGAACTTATTCCTTTTTGTCCAGAAGACTATGCTTTTGGGAGCCCTAGACCTACAATGGATTTAGTCAAAACCAGCCAAGGGAATAGAGCTATATCAAATAAAACGGGAGAAGATATTTCATCTCCAATCATAGACTATGCCAAAGTTTTTTTTGATAAAAATCCACAAATAGATCTATTTATAGGAAAAGATAGGAGCCCTAGTTGTGGAGTCTGTTCTGCAAAATTATATGACAAAGAGAAAAATCTAATTTCATCAACAGAAGCAGGATTGATGGCAGAAGAAGCACTCAAAAGAGGTATTAAATCTATAGATGCAGAAGCTAATCATATTTTTTAAATTGCTCTAGCCACTCTTTGTCTTCTTCACTTAGTTTCCCTGAACGTTCTAAAAGTCTTGCCTTAGTATTTTCTAAATCTTCGAGGCTAAGAAAAGCGAGTAAATCAGGATGTATAGTCGGTTCTTCTCGTCCATAAGAGATAAGTTTTTCTATCTCTTCCAAGAGTTTTTCTTTAGTAGGTGTTTTTTCAATCTTCATTTTGTTATACTAGCAGATGAATTAGAAATTAGAAATTAAAATAGATAATAAAGGAAATTATATGTTAAACATAGGAGATAAAGTACCAGACTTTTGTCTGCCAAATCAAGATGAAGAAGAGATATGCTTTCGAGATATTAAGGGAAAATGGATTGTGCTCTATTTTTATCCTAAAGACAATACCCCAGGGTGTACGACAGAAGCATGTGATTTCACAGAAGCACTCCCAGACTTTGAAGCGTTAGATGCCTTGGTGTTAGGGGTTAGCCCTGATAGTCCCAAGAAACACAGAAATTTTATAGAAAAAAAAGATCTTAAAATTACACTACTCGCAGATGAAGAGAAGGAGCTTTGTAATGCCTTTGGTGTATGGCAACTTAAAAAGTTTATGGGCAAAGAGTATATGGGTGTAGTGCGTTCTACTTTTATTATAAATCCAGAAGGAGAAATAGCATTTGTATGGACAAAAGTACGGGTTAAAGAGCATGTGAATGCAGTAAAAGAAAAATTAAAAGAGTTAAAGGGAATCGCATGAAAAAAATAGTCTTAATCTGTATCATGACGTTATTATGTGCAACACATACAACAGCAGATGAATTCAATGACAATAATACATTCGCATATGAAGAGGATTCTTCATTTAATATAGGGGTAAAAGCAGGTATTTTAGGCTTTGGTTTTGATATCTCAAAATCTATAAATGATTTTGTATCTGTACGATTTAATATGAATACATTAAATTATACTACTACGGATAATTCACTCTATAATAAATATATTAGTGCGGGGAAGACATTTAATCTTGATACCAAAGGAGTATTATTAGATTTTTATTTATTACAGTTACGTGTGACTACAGGTTTGTATCTGAACAACAATACAATTACATATAAACCAAAATCAGGTACAGCCATATCTTTAAATGGCGTAGATTATGATTTGGATAGTTTTGCAAAGTTTGAATCAACGATTAGTGCCAATAAAGTTTCTCCTTATCTTGGGATTGGATGGGGGAATAATGGAAGTAGGGAAGGTTGGGGTGGATGGAATCTCACTTTAGATATTGGACTTTTATATCATGGTACCCCAAAACTAGATGTGCAAACCACAATCAATGATGCTATCCCCGCTCCAGTGCAAGCTGTAATGAGAGCCAATATAGAGGCAGAGAGAAAAAAGCAAGAAAAAGAGATATCTTATTCTGCTTTTCTCCCGGTGGTAATGGTGGGGCTTAATTATACATTTTAGTAAAACGCAACCCTGAGTATCAAATTTACGTGATTATCATTTTTTATTTAATATTAAAAGAATTTTCGATATAATCGCGTTCCTTATTTAATTTTGGATAAAAAAATACACATGTAGTTATTCCTTGAACGGTTGCACTGAGCTTGTCGAAGTGTTGAGGACTACAGCGGATTAAACCTAGTGATGAAGCATATGTGCTTTTAACTGAGCTTTTATAGAAAAGTTCTATTAATGATATATACCAAGGAGAAATGATGGTAACAATGAAAGACCTATTGGAGTGTGGAGTACACTTCGGACACCAAACAAGAAGATGGAATCCAAAAATGAAAAAATTCATTTTTGGTGCAAGAAAGAATATCTACATTATCGACCTTCAAAAAACACTTAGATACTTCAAATACACTTATAATGTAGTAAGAGATGCAGCTGCTGAGGGACAAACAGTTCTTTTTGTAGGAACTAAAAAACAAGCACGTCAAGCAGTAAAAGAGCATGCAGAGAGATGTGGTATGCCTTACGTTGCTACAAGATGGTTAGGTGGAATGCTCACAAACTACCCAACGATGAAAAAATCTATCAGAAAACTCGAAATCATCGAACAAATGGAAGAGAATGGTCAACTTGATATGTTGACTAAAAAAGAAGCATTGATGCTTTTAAGAAAGAAAGAAAAACTTACTTCATACCTAGAAGGTTTCAGACATATGAAAAAACTTCCAGATATGATGTTTGTTATTGATACAGTGAAAGAACATATCGCAGTAAAAGAAGCAAAACGTATGGGTATGAAAGTGGTTGCTCCATTAGATACGAACTGTGATCCAGATGTAATAGATTACCCAATCCCAGGAAATGATGATGCTATCCGTTCTATCAACCTTTTCTGTAAAGAGATGGCTGAAGCAATCATCGAAGGTAAAGCAGCATATGCAGAAGCAAATGGTGATGTAGCCCAAGAGGTGCCTGCAGGTGAAATGGAAGCACTCATGACAGAAGCAGTAAGTGAAGAAGAGGCAAAACCAGCAACAGTTGAAGAAGTAGCCACACTTTCTGAGGCTAAATCAGCATCTAAAGCACAAGAGGCTAAAAAAGAAGAAGTATCAAAAACTGAGACAGCAGTAGAAAAAAAAGGTGATGATCTCACTAAAATTGTTGGTGTAGGTAAAGTGTATGCAGCTAAATTAAATGATGAAGGTTTCTATACATTTAATGACGTAGCAAATATGACTGAAGCACAGATTCAAGTCATGGAAGACAAATACTCTTTCAAAGGTGATTTTAAAGACGCAGTGGCATCTGCAAAAGAATTGGCAAAGGCGTAATCATGGCAAATTTCGGACCAAAAGATATTAAAAAACTCAGAGAGATGACTGATGCAGGAATGATGGATTGTAAAAAAGCATTGGCAGCATCTGATGGAGATATGGATAAAGCTGTAGAATGGCTTAGAGATCAAGGTATGGGTGCAGCTGCTAAAAAAGCGAACAAAACAGCAGCCGAAGGTGCTATCGGTGTGAAAGTTGATGGTAAAAAAGCTGTCGTTGTTGAGATAAACTCTCAAACAGACTTTGTAGCACAAAATGAGAAATTTGTGTCATTGATGAATGAGGTGGTCAATCATGCATTTGACAACTCTCTTGTAGATGCAGAAGCTATCAATGCTTCCATAATCAATGGTGAACCGTTTTCGGAATATCTTGCACAAAAGGTAGCTGTGATTGGTGAAAACCTTGTAGTGAGACGTGCAGGATTGATTGATGCAGATGAGACGACAGCAGTCAATGCCTATGTACACTCCAATAAACAAAATGGTGTGATTATTGAAGCAAAATGTGAATCAGCAGAGTTAGCAGAGCAGATGACACCGGTGCTTAAAGAGATAGCGATGCATGCAGCTGCGATGAGTCCATCTACACTCTCTTATAAAGATTTTGATGCAAAGTATGTCGAAGAAGAGACAAAGGGTAGAATCGTAGCCATTGAGAAAGAGAATGAGGAGCTTTCACGTCTTGGAAAGCCACTTAAAAATGTACCACAATATATCTCTATGAGCCAGCTCACAAGTGATGTTATGGCAAAAGTAGAAGAGAAACTCAAAGCAGAACTTGCAGCAGAAGGAAAACCAGAAAAAATCTGGGATAAAATCCTTCCAGGTAAAATAGCTAGATTTATCTCAGACAATACTACACTTGACCAAGAACAGTGCCTTCTTGATCAAAAATTCGTCATGGACGACAGCAAAACAGTAGCTGAGTACTTTGCAGAAAAATCAGGCGGAAAAGCCCAAATCATAAACTTCGTTAGACTTGAAGTGGGTGAAGGAATCGAAGTAGAAGAAGAAGACTTCGCAGCAGAAGTAGCCGCACAAATGGCATAATAGTTCTTCTGCTTCATCGCATCTTCGAGGGAGTTTGTTTGGTCACATACTTAATGTATGCTCCCAAACAACAACCCTCAAATCTACAATAAATCAGAAGACTATTAATATAATTTCAATTTTTAAAAAATTAAAACTTCTTAAATCAATTTCTCACTTACTTTATTATGCTAAAATAACCTAATTTATTTTAAGGTCTATTATGTCTCATACTCTTTTAGAAGCGAGTGGTATTTCTCACTCTTTTGATACACTTTTATTTTCAAATGTAAATTTTTCGTTACACTCCTCTAAAAGTGCCGCGATAGTAGGGCGTAGTGGTTCTGGAAAATCTACATTGTTGCATATATTTTCTACTTTTATTGAGCCAAATGAGGGGGTTGTGAAGCTTTTTGGTAAGGAGCTATATA
>JALSPX010000115.1 GCA_026985755.1 Sulfurovum sp.
CATGGTCGTTTTGTAAAGCTTCAATGATAGGGTGAAAACCCCAGCACCATGAGCACATAGGGTCAACAATAAAGATGATTTCTGACATATATTACCTCTGAGTTAATGCAAATATTATATCATAAGAAATTAATTAGACTTTCTAAAAGGGAAAAAATGAAAAAAATAGTCTTGAGTTTACTGTGTATAGGGGGTTTTTTATATGCAAAGGAGAATATACATAGTGTTGTACCATTGGCAGAATCTCTAAAAATAAGTGCAGATATGATGAATAAAGAGTTGCCAGTCATGGTTGATGCAGAGCTAAGACATGACAAAGTGGAAATAGATGGAAATACCATGATACTAAAATTTACATTGGTGAATTTTACAAAAAAAGAGATGAATGCGAATCGACTTAAATCATTGATAGAGGCGGATATTAGAAAAAATGTCTGTGACGATGTTGACTCTCAAATGATGTTAAAAAAGGGGATGCAAGTGGTATATGATTATGTAGATAAAAACAATCAACATATTACACAGTTTCATTATGATACAGCAACTTGTGGGCTAAAACCGCGTAGAAAAATAAAAGTAGATGATGTCAACATGGTTAAGAGGCAAAAAAAATAAAAATTGCTGTGGCATCTTCATAATAAAGCAGAACTATTTCTGCTATACTTTCCAAAATTATTTCTTTATGGATACTCACTATGATACAACTTACCAATCTCTGCAAAAGCTTCGGCGGACAAACCCTTTTTGATGATGTCAACTTTAAGATGCAAGCACAACAAAAAATAGGCTTTGTGGGGCGTAATGGGTCTGGGAAATCGACACTCTTTAAGATGATACTGGGTGAAGAACCGTATGACAGTGGGTCTATTAGTATTCCTAAAAATTACCGTATTGGGACACTGAAGCAACATCTCGTTTTTACAGAACCGACAGTGCGTGAAGAGTGTGCATTGGTTTTGCCAGAAGATGAGCAGTGGAACTTTTATAAGGTAGAGAAACTCCTCTTTGGTCTAGGCTTTTCTGAAGCAGATTTAGACAAAGATCCTTTAAGTTTTTCTGGTGGGTATCAGATACGTATCAACCTTGTCAAACTACTAGCCACTGAGCCAAATATGTTGCTACTTGATGAGCCTACGAACTACCTTGATATTATCTCTCTTCGTTGGTTACGTGGGTTTATTAAAGAGTTTGATGGTGAAGTGATACTTATTACGCACGATAGAGACTTTATGGATTCGGTGACGACACATACCATGGGTGTACAGCGTAAAGGGCTACATCTGGTAAGTGGAGACAGCTACAAGTACTATGGTACATTAGAACTAGCAGATGAAACCTACGAAAAAACCAAAGCCAATCAAGACAAAAAGCGTAAAGAGTTAGAAGAGTTTGTCGCACGTAACAAAGCAAGAGCCTCTACAGCAGCCTTGGCACAGTCGAAACAAAAAGAGCTAGACAAAATGGAAGAGATGGAAGACTTGGCAACAGATACGAATCTCTCTTTTAACTTTAACTATAAAGATACGCCTTCTAAAATACTCTTTCGGGCGAATGAACTGGGCTTTGGGTATAACGCAGATGAACCACTGTTTCAAAACATCACTTTTGCGATGGAAAAAGGCAAGCGTATCGCTATTATCGGTAAAAATGGTAAGGGTAAGTCTACTTTGCTGAACTACATTGCAGGGGAACTGGAGCATCAGCAAGGAAGCCTAGAGTTCCACCCCTCCACAGTATTTGCACACTTTGGGCAGACCAATATAGAAAGGCTCAATACCAAAGTGACCATCGTAGAAGAGATAGCCTCTATGTCTAAAGAAGTAGGCATACCCCAAGCACGTAACATCGCAGGGCGTATGATGTTTTCTGGTGAACTGGGAGACAAAAAGATAGAGGTACTCTCTGGTGGAGAGCGTAGCCGTGTGATGCTAGGAAAGATTATCGCCACCCCTGCGAACCTGCTTTTCCTCGATGAGCCTACCAACCACTTGGATATGCAGTCTATAGATGCACTGGCAGATGCGATAGATGCTTTTGAGGGTTCACTCATTATGGTAACGCACTCGGAGATGCTTTTACATCGTCTGGCAGATGCGCTGATTATCTTTCATAAGGGTGGGGCGGAGTATTTTGATGGGTCGTATGCTGACTTTTTAGAAAAGATAGGATGGGAAGAGGAAGAGGGCAATGTGAAGCCTAAAAAGAAGAAACCAAAGATAGACTACAAAGAGCGTAAGAAACTACGTAAAGCTGTGACCAAAGAACGCAATGAAGAGCGTAAACCTTACACTAAAGAGATAAAAGAGTGTGAAGAGAAGATAGCCCATCTTGAGACAGAAATGGCTATGAAAAATGAGGCTTTAACTGAGGCATCAAACAAGGGTGATAATGATGCCATTATGGAGATGTCCAAAGAGGTGGGGCTTGTGCAGCAAGAGATAGATGCTCTGTTTGAGAGGTTGGAGATTGCTTCGGAGTTGGATGAGGAGATTGTGGCTAAGTATGAAGAGAAACTTTTGGAAATTGATGAGTAATTTTTGTTTTATTTAACGAAATATTGATTTATTAAAATTTCCTCTTAATTCTAATTGTGGCGTTGTTTCTCTCTTCATTTTTTTAGAAAAAACGAAGCAAAAAAGCGTCGTGGTTCTCAAATCGCAAGCTTTCAAGGGTGTTCACCACGACAGGTTTTTTAATTGATGGATGGGCTATCGCCAAGTTTTAATTCTAAATGCAAACAACTTTAAATGAGTTAGCAATATTTTTTTAAATTAACTTAAAGTCGCTTACGTTTTTTTCTTTTTTGGTTACTTCTTTCTTTTTTGTCGTAGTACAAAAAAGAAAAAAGTGACAGAGAGTAACAACGCGTCGGTTTGTATTAAAACCAAGTTAAAAAGTAAAAGGTGTTATTTATAACACCCTACAAACTCTTATGATTATCCTCATGCGAATGATCCCAAGCTATCTTGCCTCCCCCTAACATATGAAAATGCAAGTGTCCTACCTCTTGCCCTCCATCTTCGCCGTTGTTGGTGATGAGTCTATAGCCTGTTTCATCTACACCTATTTTCGTAGCGACTTCTTGTATAAAAGAGGTCATGCCTGCCATGGTCTCAGGACTGACATCTTGAAAACAATCAACATGTTGTTTAGGAATGATAAGCACATGGATAGAGGCTTTTGGGTAGAGGTCGTGGAAGGCTAGGAAGTTGTCGTTTTCGTGTACTGTGTTGTTAGGGATTTCTTTGTTTACTATTTTACAAAATATGCACATGATATTGTCCTTTTTTCTTAATTATATCAAAATAATGTAGGTGTGACCATGTCACACGACAAGAGAA
>JALSPX010000116.1 GCA_026985755.1 Sulfurovum sp.
AGGTTTTGTGATAGTGGGTGATTTTGCGTAGTCCTGAGGGCGTGGTCACGATGCGAGTCTCTAGCATACGTCTGTGAGTGTAGGGGTTACGGTAGAGTGTGCCGTCGGTATTTTTCTTGTAGATATTGATGGTTTTCATTCCACAGCTGGTGATGCTGCTATTGCTTTCATCAATAGCATTTTCATACAAGACTACATCACCAGTAGGTAGGGTCTTTTCACTTTTGAGTATGCCGTTTTGGACGAAGTGATTTTTATAGGTTACTACATCGCCAGAGGCCCTAGTGACCTTGTGCGTACCAAAGGTAGTTGAAGAGCTAGCCCCAAAGTTCCACTCACCCTGTTCGGCATCTATGACCTTGACCACTTTACCTGCACTGTCAAAGAAGTGCAAAAATGCATTGCCATTGGGTTCTGTCTCTTTGGTCATCAAGTGACGCTCATATTCAAAGACATACGAAGAAGTATCTTCATATTGCACTTCTGTCAAATCACCCTCGTTGTTAACCTTTAAAAGCGTTCTTTGCCCCGTAGGAGCGACAATAGCAGTGACTAAGCCAGCCCCATCTCGTTCTATGGTTGAAATTTGTCCGTAAATATTGGTCAGTGTTACTAATCTACCCATATTATCGTAGCCAAAAGTGGTTTTGGTCTCTTTGGTGTAGAGGTCTCTGATACTTTGGAGTTTGTCATCGGTATCAAAAAGGTATTCGTTTGAGCCATAAGGGACAATGGTCAGGTTGCCTTCGGTGCTGCTTTGTGTAATAGCATAGAGGGCACCAGAACCAAAATAGAGTTTGTCGCCCACTAACCTCGCATGAGAACTAAGGCTCCAGCCATGCGCCAGCGTAGTATCCTCTCTATTGGCAGAGGAGTAGTGCAAGCCGAAATCTGCACCTGTAACTTCTATATCTTCGTGGAAGGTACTGTCGTGAGGGGAGACGTAGGAGCCTACTTGTTCGTCTTTTTCTACTTTACAACTTTCTACCAAGCATCTAAATTCATCTTTACAGTTTATTTTTCTTTGTTGCACTTCAGAGTTAGGTATGGCAGAACACTCTGCAGAGCGGTCTTCTGGTGATTTCCATGTGAAGGCTACTTGTTGGTTGGAGGCTTTGGGTGGGTAGGGTACATAAGGACAGGTACAACGGTAGTTCTTTTTACAAGAGAGAAGCCTTTCTTGTGCCTCTCCTCCTTGATTGGAACACTGTGTACTTTTGTTGTCGGGTTCTGCCCATAAAAAGAGAATAGACTCCATGTATTTCAAAGCAGGGAAAGCGGTATCAGGGTCAGTACAACTCATGGGGGTCTTGACACAGCGAAACTGTTTTTTACAGTTGAATCTACGCTCTTGTACACTGCCGTTTGCATCAGTACATGTGGCACTATTGTCCTCTGGTTCAGACCAGCTACTGAGTATCTTTTGGTTTGTATCTAGCGGAGGAAACTGTGTGTCTGGATCTTTACAATCTGCTGGACGCTTGTCTACACAGACAGGGGGTGTGGCATTCATATCCAATGTTTGGTTTTCATCACAGACAGGGGTGCTGATATAACACCGTTTGTTTTCTCCACAACATCCTGTTTTCCATGATTGTATGCGTATGCCCGTAGCATTTGCATCACTACATACATCAGGCAAAGTAGCATTCTTTTCCTTACACGATGTCTCACCTACAAGCTCCCAATGTGTAGTGTTGGTATCTTCTGGTGGTGTTGGGGTTGGGTCGGAGGGTTTGGTGCAAAAGTTACATATATGAGCATATGCATCTATATCTGCACATGGTTGAGCCCATTGCCCATAATTATATCTTTTTGATATTTTATACTCTAAATAATATGTACTAGTTTGATAACAAGCAGGTGCTTCTCCATCATATGTATCCCCAATATTCCATGTATTTTTACAATGAGTATAACTTCTTTTTTCTGCTTTTATAATTTCTGTTACGTATTTATCATTGATGAGACATTCACAAGGATCAGCCTGTAATAGTGCTGTCATTATAATCATAAATATAACTATTTTTACTTTCTTCATAAAATCTCCCAAATTAGAATAATTTTAGTATACCTAAATAGAATTAGGAATTAGAAGGTAGAAATTAGAGATATTCTTACAAATTCGCCGACAATGCCAACAACCTACAAGAGTTCTCTAAAATCGAAATCTTCTTTGCCATCTCGGTGATGTCTCTGTCGTATGCAATGAGTCCAAACCCTTTGATAAGTAGTAGATGGGTATCATGTTTTTGAAAAAATTGGGGTATCTCATAGGGGGCACGTTCTAGCCAATCTTCTATGTTTTTAGGGTCATAGACGATGACCTCACCCAGTACTTTTTTGCCATAAAAATCAGCAGGAGAGACCTTACCATGTTTGAGTGAATAGGCAGTGGCATAGGGTGGCATGGTGTAGCTGACATATTTGGCATTGGGGAGCGTTTCGTAAATATGCTCATGTATATGGACATCAGAATTGGCTAGGTTCCATCGATAGTCACGCTTTTGACAATCCAATTTAACCAATGAACTTTCTGTGACTTCATCTAAGATGGTATCTTTGGAATTGATAATGAACTCTGAGCTACTTACACGTGCAGAGATGGATCCATGATAGACAGAAAAAAAGTTTTTGTTAAAGAGAGAAAGAGAGATGTGTTTGATGTCATCTATGAGGTGTTTGTCCATAAATACGAAACCTTTATTAGGATTATTTCGCTATTATAACGATTAAATTAGAAATTAGAAATTAGAAATTAGAAATTTACTTCTTTTTAGACAAGGAATCTCGTGGAAATACCTCATATACCTGTGCTTTTAGATGAAGTCCTCGAAAGTTTTTCGAGTGTCCCACAGGGGTATTTTGTAGATTGTACACTGGGCTATGCAGGACATAGTTCTGAAATATTGACAAGATATAGACACCTCAAACATATAGGAATCGACAGAGATGATGAAGCCTTGACATTTTCTAAAAAGCGTTTAGTGTCTTTTGAGGGACGTAGTAGACTCTATAAAGGCACTTTTGCAACCGTACTGCCTACACTCAACGAGGCACCCATTACTGCACTTTTGGCAGACTTTGGTGTCTCTTCGTTACAGCTTGACAAGATGGAGAGGGGATTCTCTTTTCATTCTGAAACCCTAGATATGCGTATGGATGCAGATGCTCTTTTGAACGCCTATGAAGTGGTCAACACCTATCCACAAGAGAAACTAGAATATATTTTTGATGCCTATGGAGAAGTGAGAAGTTATCGTAAACTTGCAGGTGCTATTATAGAGGCTAGAGCCAAGGCACCTATACAGAGTGCTATAGCATTGAGTGAGCTAGCAAAAACGGTGATACCCAACGGCGGTAAAATACATCCAGCAACCCTCATGTTCCAAGCCATACGCATAGAAGTAAACAATGAACTAGGAGAGATAGAAGGCTTGCTGGATGCGATAGAAGCTACACACTATGAGGATGAAGTGGTCTCATTGATTACCTTTCATTCATTGGAAGATAGGTTGGTGAAAAACAGATTTAAAAAATGGGCAACTGCATGCATCTGTGATCCTCAGGCTATGCGGTGTACCTGTGGTAAAAACCATGCATTGGGCAAGCCACTAACTCGTAAACCTATTACTGCGAGTAAAGTAGAGTTGAAGTCCAATCCACGCAGTAGATCTGCAAAATTACGTTCATTTAGGTTTAGACATGACAAAGAAAAATAAAAAAATAATCGAAGAGAATGGCATTACCTTTGGTATGATATCTGTCATAGTGATGGCAATGAGTATTGTGTTGATTTTGACAACCATTAAAATATATTTGAGTAATCAAATCTATCATGAAAGTAAAATTGTCAATAAGCTTAAAAGAGAAGTGGATGAACTTAAAGCACAAAGTGTCACACTAGAGCAAAACGTTGAGGCAATCAAATATAAAAATGAAGTTGCAGATACTATATTTGTCATAAATAACAAGGAGTAGTTGATGCGAGGCTTTATACAATTTGCGGTTGATAAACCTATTATCAACCATATTTTTATGCTCTTTATGTTGTTGCTTTCTGTGTTTGCTTATCAAAATATTGCCAAAGAGATATTTCCTCCTTCTACCTTGGATATGGTCTCTATCAAAGGCAACTATGTAGGTGCAAGTGCAGATGTGCTTGACAAAATGGCAGTCAACACCATAGAAGATGAACTCAAAAGTCTCTCTAGTATAGATACGGTCAATACCAGTATACAAAATGGTTTTTTTCTTATCACCGCAGATATCAAAACAGGAGAAGCCTCCCAAGAAGTGCTCAATGATGTCAAAGATATCATCTCTAAAGTCAAACGGGATTTACCCTCGGATATGGATGAACCTATTGCCCGTGTGGTCGTGCATCAGTATCCATTGCTTCTGGTAGCCATCTCTGGCGATGTGCCTAAAAAAGAGCTCATAGCGGCAGCAAAAGATCTGAAAAGAAAAATTTCAAATCTTCATGATATCAGTGGCATAGATGTACGAGGTGATACAGATGAAGAGGTGCTCATCACGCTTGATCAAAAAAAGATTGAGGCCTATGGACTGGATAAAAAATCTATCTACCAAGCAATCTCCAATATCTCTAGTATTTTTCCTGTGGGTACCCTCGATGGTAAGGGTGAGCATCTTTATATCTCTACCATCAACGGAGAGAAAAATGCCAAGGCATTGGGTAATATACTCCTCCCTATAGGAGGTAAGCATATTCGTTTGTCTGACATTGCAAAGGTACAATATGGTTTGGGAGAATCTGAACAGATTTCACATTATAACGGACAGACAAATATTTCGCTCAATATTAATAAAAGCAAAGAGGGTAATGCCATTGCATTGAGTAAAGAGATCAAAGCAATGTTGCCAGCGTTTAATAAAAAATATAAAGATATTGAGTTTAAAGTCTATACCGATACCTCTATTTGGATAAAAAACCGTCTGAATCTTGTCTCGTCCAATATTCTATTTGGGCTTATTTTGGTCTTTATGGCGTTATTGCTTTCGGTGAATATACGTATTGCTTTGGTTGTGGCTATTGGGATACCTGCGAGTTTTATGATTACGCTTATTGCTGCAGATATGATAGGATATAGCCTCAATATGCTGACACTTTTGGGGGCACTTATCGCCCTAGGGATGTTGGTAGATGAGGCGATTGTGGTGGCAGAAAATATCTATAGACATATGGAAATGGGAAAATCTCCTAGAGATGCAGCGATTGATGGTGCACTAGAAATGTTCCCTGCGGTGCTTACTGCCACACTCACTACGGTATTTGCTTTTTTACCACTATTGATGATGTCTGGAAAGATGGGTATGTTTATGCAGGTCTTGCCAGTGATGATTTCTGTTTTATTGCTCTCATCACTTTTTGAGGCATTTTATTTTTTACCTCTGCATGCCAAAGAGTTTTTTGCTATGGGTACATTTAAAGCTGAGAAACATGATGAGGGTATTTGGTCTATTTTTGTTGCATGGTATGATAGGTTTTTGAGACGATTGCTCTCTCATAAAAAAACCTCACTGTTTATGATATTGCTGTCTATTATATTGGGTACAGTAGGTCTGGGAAAAATAACGAAATTTCAGCTTTTCCCTGAGTTTGATGCACAACAGGTCTACTTAAGTGGAAAAGTGAATATCAACAATAAATTAGTTGATACCGAAGTCTATGTCACAGAGATAGAAAAAGCCATACTGAAATTATTGGATAAAAAAGAGATGGATTCTGTCACTTCTGTGATAGGGTTTAAATTTAATAAAGATCAAACGGTAGAAGTAGGTGAAAATCTTTTTCAAATTTTTATCAATTTACATGAAAAAGCGCCTGAAAACTTTTTTGATACCTATATCAATCCTATTTTTTCTTTGGAGTATGACGATACAGACATGATAAGAAAACGTCTCTCTCAAGAGATTGCCAAGGAGATACAAGAAAAAGTACTACCCAAGTTTCAAAATAAAATGATAGATGGTCAAAAACTATTTGAAGAGTTTACAGTGTATGTACAGCAGACAGGTATTGTCTCTAACGATATAGAGTTAGGCTTTGAACATCCTGACCGAGAGGTTATGCTCTCTGCTATGAAGCGTGTAGAAGAGAATCTCTCTGCTATAGCTGGGGTAAAAGATGTCTCTGACAATGCCAATGAAGGTGAAAAAGAACTTAAACTACGTGTCAATGAATATGGACAGTCTTTGGGGCTGAGTGAAGGGTATATTACCTCTGTACTAAGAGGTGCCTTTCTTAAAGCAGAGTATGGAAAGATATTTGACTCTAAAGGACTTGTACGTATTAAAATAGAAGATAGATACAAACAGGACAGTAAAGCCCTTGGTGGATTTATGCTTTCTACCCCAGATGGTAAGAGACGTGTCAAACTCTCAGAGGTATGTGATTTTATCTATCAAAAATCTTTTGTCAAGATATTTAAAGAAGATGGGGAAAAGGTACGGTCTCTTTTTGCTTCTGTGGATAAAAAAATGATCACACCCACAGAGGTGATGCAAAAGCTCAACCCCCTTTTAGATACACTAAAAAAAGAGGGTATACATATTGTGGTTAAAGGAGAAGAAAAAGAGAACAGCAAACTGAAAAAAGAGATGGGACAGGCGTTGATTATGGCAGTTTTTCTTATTTTTATTACCTTGGTTTGGATGTTTAACTCTTTGGTGCTACCCTTGATTGTGCTTTCTGTGATACCTCTTTCTCTTTTTGGTGCCTTGGTAGGTACCTATCTTATGGGCATGAACATGTCTATGCCTGGTGTGATGGGTGTGATTGGATTAGCTGGTGTCGTGGTAAATGATGGGCTTATTATGCTAGATTTTATTAAAGGCAGTAAAAACTATGAGGAACTTGCACACAAAGCAGGTATGCGTCTGCGTCCTATTCTTCTTACGTCAGTTACCACTGTTCTTGGGCTTTCCTCACTCATGTTTTTTGCTTCTGGACAGGCACTAATCTTACAACCCATGGCGATTAGTCTGGGCTTTGGTGTGGCATGGGCAACTATCTTAAACCTCTATTATGTACCATTGATGTATGCGGTGATTTATAAGGTGCGCTAGGGTGTAGTTTCTGACTACACCATTTTCATGCAAGAAGAAAAGGATTAATTAATATTTGTAAACACTGTTTGCACATCTTCATCTTCTTCAAGTTTGTCGATGAGGGTTTCTATTTCTTCCATGTGTTCATCACTGAGGTCTATAGGTGTATTGGCGATATACTCAAGCTTGGCACTTTTGACTTCGATATGCATATCTTCGAGTGCTTTACTGAGTTCACCAAATGATGTAAATTCTCCAAAGACTCTAACGATATGAATATCTTCACCATCCTCTTGAGGTTCGACATCTTCTTCTATCTCTTCGAGTCCAAAATCAATGAGCTCAAGTTCAAGCTCTTCTAAATCCATCTCTTCGGTTTTATCAAAAACAAAAACACATTTACGTGTAAACATAAAGTTAAGTGACCCAGAAGTAAGCATTTCTGCACCATTACGTACAAGTATGGCTTTGACGTTGGCTACGGTTCTTGTGTTGTTATCTGTTGCACATTCGACTATCATCTGTACGCCATGTTTTGCTTTTACATCATAGGTAAGTTCTTTGATATCAGCTGCATCTTTGGCTGCAGCTCTTTTGATGGCTGCATCGATGTTGTCTTTAGGCATATTTTGTGCTTTGGCATTGAGGATGGCAGTACGAAGTTTAGGATTCATATCTGGATCCATTCCTCCTTCTTTGGCTGCCATTGTGATGATTTTACCTAGTTTAGGGAAGACTCTTGACATCGTCCCCCATCGTTTCATTTTTGCTGCTTTACGGTATTCAAACGCTCTACCCATAAAAAATCCTTCATTAAAATATTGCGATATTATACTCCTAAGTCACTTTAAAGTTTCTCTAGTAGTATATGTAGAGGGTATGCACCATAATGGTACATAACAAGTTGTGTAGTTAGTGAGGTAAGAATACCATAGGGCTTAAGTATTCTTTGAAAAAGTAGGGTTTGTTTTCATAAGTATATTCAGAGGTGTGTGTTAATACAGGTGCTTTACTAGCATTGGTTTCATCAGGAGAATAATACTCTACTTTTTTGCGTAGACCTTTGTCGTATGTTGCTATAGCTGTTTGAGAGAAGTATCTGTAGTGTTCCGTGTGTTCTGAGAGGTTTGTGGTATAAATTTTGTCTTCATTTTTAGGAAAATCAGTATTATAATTTGGATTTTCACTGTGCCCAAAACGTCCATCACAAATTTCACTTATCTTATCAATAGAGCTTGCATGATTTGAAGCATTAAGTAGATATTGGTGCTTGTAGACACAAGATCCTGTATAATTTTTAACTATGATTGTATCAATAACAGGTAATTTTGTTTTTTCGTCAAGCAAGTCTTCGTAAACATATTCTGTATTGCTACCTGTTACAATAGAACCAGTAAAAAATGCTTTTGTTTTTAGCTGTTTATTTTTATTGTAAGTGTATGTAATTGTTGTTGTAGCTGTTTTTTTTGAGATTAGCAAATTTTCCTCATTATAGGTATATCGCGTTATTGTTTCATTCGACTTATTATTATCAGCGGTTTTTGTAATAATATCTTTGACTCTTAGGCTCTTGCTGCCATTGTTGTCATCTTTAAGCGTATATGTTTTTTTATTGCTACTGCCACATGAGATGACAAAGAGTAAAGCCAAGCTTATTGATATAAGTGTTTTCATAAGTATGATTCCTTTGTAATGAATTAATTTTTCATATTATCTAATAGTATACTCCCAAGTCACTTTAAGTTTCTCTAGCTACTATGGCTAGATGAAACTAAACGCATTAAAACTAACCAATCCCTACTTAGAACTTCCATCAGAGTGTTATCACAGGACAGTAGCAAGTCCACTGGTAAAACCTCACCTCATTCATGCTAATGAATCGCTAGCGAAAGTCTTGGATATAGATGTTTCGGAACTTCATACAGAAAATTTCGTAAAGTTCGTCAATGGTGAGTATGCTCCTAAAGGTACAGATAGCTTCGCGATGTGTTATGCAGGGCACCAGTTTGGGCATTTTGTGCCTAGACTGGGTGATGGTAGGGCTATCAATATAGGCACAGTCAATGGCTTGCATATGCAACTCAAAGGTGCAGGGGAGACAAAGTACTCTCGTTCAGGGGATGGACGTGCTGTATTACGCTCTAGTATTCGTGAGTATCTGATGTCAGAGGCGATGTATGGATTGGGTATAGAAACGACACGAGCATTGGCTATTATTGGTTCTGAGCATAAGGTCTATAGAGAGCAGTGGGAAAAGGGTTCTATTGTATTGCGTGTGAGTCCTAGCTGGGTGCGTTTTGGTACGTTTGAATATTTTGCACATAAAAAAAAGTATGCCCAGTTAGAAGCACTAGCAGATTATGCTATCGCAGAGAGTTATCCCCACTTGATGGATGAGCCTAACAAATATTTGCACTTTTTTACAGAGGTGGTAGGCAAAACAGCCATACTCATGGCACAGTGGCAGGCAGTAGGTTTTCAGCATGGGGTGATGAACACGGACAATATGTCTATCCACGGGCTTACTATAGACTATGGACCTTACGCTTTTTTAGATGACTATGATTTTGAAAATATCTGTAACCACACAGACCAAAATGGACGCTATAGCTTTGGAAACCAACCCAATATAGGTCAGTGGAATCTCCAAGCCTTCATGGTGGCACTCTCTCCTTTGGTACCTATGGAAAAATTGGAAAAAGTGCTAGAACACTACCCACGACTCTATACCCAACGTTATCTTTACCTCATGGGAAAAAAACTAGGACTAGAAAACGTCACGCAGGAAAAAGATTTGGCGTTGTTCAAACATCTTTTAGGGATGTTGCAGGGCTTAACGATTGACTACACAGTATTCTTTAGAACGCTAAGCAGATATGATGGAGACAGAACAGCACTCCTAAAGCTAGGACTTTACCACACTCCTATGAATGATTGGCTAGACAGCTACGATAAGAGACTCAAAGAAAATAGCATCTCTACAGAAGAACGTCATACACACATGCTACAGACCAACCCAAAGTATGTCCTCAAAAACTATATGCTTCAAGAGGTTATCGAAGCAGCAGAAGAGGGCGACTATACAGGGGTAGATGATCTGTTCAAAATCGCACAAAACCCTTACGCTGAACACCCAGAGTTTGAGAAATGGGCAGGAGTGACACCTGATGTGTTTAAAAATGAGAAGTTGAGTTGTTCTTCGTAGTTGACATACACATAAAAGTATGATAATATGTATGATTAAATATCATGAATCCAAATTATGTAATAGAATTGCCAAAATTAGTGAGAGTGCTTGTGCTGTGGGTGTTTGCAAAGAATTTGCACCCCAAGGGCATTTCCGTTGGGCAGTTTAACCCAAAGGTTAATCGATGATTATTTGTAAATGCCCACGGTGCAATGACTTTTGCTAGTTTGGTGATTTCTATTGCATATTTTGGGATGAAGGAGTACACTATGCTGAGAAAAACCATATCTATAGATGAACATCTTTTTGCAGAGCTAAAAAGTGAAGGGGTGCTAGAGCATTTTAAAAACTTTTCAGACTTGGTTTCTAACTCTTTACAAAAAACCATTGAATCTATGAGACAAGAGAACTATAAAAAACAGATAGAAGCCATGGCTCAAGACCCTATGGTATTGGAAGATATAGAAATGATTAAAGAAGACTTCAAGTATGTAGACTATGAAAACAATGCATTTTAATATTTATTGGGTAAACCTTAATCCGACTGTGGGTAGAGAACAAGCAGGGCATAGACCTGTGCTTGTCGTCTCAAACGATATAGAAAATCAGATGGATATTGTGACGATTATCCCCATTACTTCTCGTAAAAAAGGAAGGAAAATATACCCTAATGAAGTATTGATAACATTGAAGGGCAAAGAGGCAATTTTACTTTGTCATCAGGTGAGGACTATTTCTAAGGCTAGGATTGATAGGCAAATAGCAATTTTGAATGATGGATTAAAAAATAAAGTTATTGATATTTTATGTATGAGATTTAAATAAAGGAACAAAAATGACCCAAGAAGAACTAAAACAAACCATCACTGAAGAGGTAGGTGTACTCCTCTATTTTTCTGGAGAGCAGTGTAATGTGTGCCATGCTTTGCGTCCTAAGTTTAAAGCGCTCTTTGATGCAGAGTTTCCTCAGATAAAGCAGATATACTTAGATGCCCATGAAAACCCAGAAATTTCTGCACACTACTCTGTATTTTCTGTGCCTACAATGATAGTCTTTTTAGATGGGCGTGAGTTTGTGCGTGAGGGTAGGGCTGTGAGTTTGCATAAGATGACAGAACAGCTTAAGCGTCCTTATGGGATGATGACTTCGTAAGTCGGGGTGAGGATACTCGACCTACTGTTTCGTAACAATAGAGATGTTTTTAAACCCTTTTGACTTTAAAATATCTATAATATCTACGAAGTATTTAAACGCAGAGCTTTTGTCCATACGTAGAGAGATGATATCTTTTTCTGGCTCAAGTTTGAGCAGTTTTTCTTTGATGAGGTCTAGGGTTAACTCCTCTTTATCATAATAATACTTGCCCTCTTTATCTACGGCAATACTGATACTCTTTTTTTCCTCTTTTTGTTTAGAACTGGCAGCAGGTAAGTCTACTTTGATGCTTTTGTTAGTGATAAACGTAGCTGTTGCCAAAATAATAACCAAAAGAACAAGGACAATATCAATGAATGGTACCACATTCATTTTGTCAAAGCGTTCACGTCTCATTTGACGCTTCCTTTCTGGGCAAAGCCCAGCAAAGGACTCTTCAGCAGAGAGCTCACGCAACTTGTTGCGTTGAATGAGACACTTATCTGTATAGCGGTAGCATGACTCATATTAAATCTCACCTTCATCTTTTGCGATTTCCCATTTGGCCAAAAGTGTATCTACTTTGGCGAGTAGGGCATTGTAAAGTACTGTGGCAGGAATGGCAACTACAAGTCCAGCTGCTGTGGCTTTGAGTGCAAGACCCAAATGTTTCATTATTTCACTAGGATTAATAGTCTCTTCTTGTGCACCTATGGCATCGAAAGTCATTATAATAGCGACGACAGTTCCAAGTAGTCCTATATAAGGTGCATTCGATCCGATAGAGGCAATGGTTGCTAGGCGTTTAGATAGGTCAAGTTCAAGTGCTATCTTATTTGTATAATTAGAAATATCAATATCACTATAATAAATAGTTCGTTCAATAAAAAACCATACTGTGATAAAACTCAATAATGCAAGCAGTACAAAAATACCAATGTCAGCAATAAAAGTCAAAAAATCATGCATAATAAAAAATCCTAAATAATAAAATATAAAAAGTATTATATCTAAATAATATGAGGAGAAAATAAGAGGGCTAAAATAAAAAATAAGAGGTTTTTTTTAAAATATTATGTTAATCAAAAAAATAAAAAAAGTCTAAATTTCCATTTAAATAGACTTAAATGCCATTCTGAGAGCTTTTTAAGTCTTTTTATATATCTATAAGTATAAAATATAAAGAATATATATACTAAGGAAGAAAATTGTCTGATTTATTTGAAAACAATGAAAACACACAACCCATACTTATAGAAGATAGTATGAAGTCTAGTTATCTTGACTACTCTATGTCCGTTATCGTGGGGCGTGCCTTACCAGATGCACGTGATGGACTCAAGCCTGTGCATAGAAGAATTCTCTATGCGATGGAAGATTTAAATCTCTCTCATCGTGCAGCGTATAAAAAGTCTGCACGTATTGTCGGGGATGTTATCGGTAAGTATCACCCGCATGGTGATAACTCTGTCTATGATGCCCTCGTACGTATGGCACAAGACTTCTCTATGCAGGCTCCGCTTGTGGATGGGCAAGG
>JALSPX010000117.1 GCA_026985755.1 Sulfurovum sp.
CGCATGGGTTATATTAGAGGTCTTCTGATGTAGCATCAGTGGTGTAGACACCTGTAAGTTTTTTCCAAAAGATGGAGGCATTGAGTCCAAACCATATAATGAAGCCAATACTTAATGTTCCTGCCCATCCTAATTGATCTAAGTCTTCTATGTTGATGAGTTTGTACTCTTGTAGTCCCCAAACAAATGCACCAAGAATGATAACCGTAATCGTGAGCCCAAAATAGCCAAGGCTTTGGAAGATAGATTTAATCGCTAGTAGCCATAGTGCAATCATAATGAGTATGGCAAAAGGTCTAAAACCTGAAAGGATATCGTCTACATTGCTAAGGTAATGGATAAAGTGGTGCCCTGTAGGGTTCCATGTACCAAGTGCAAGTGCCATAGAGAGTACAAAAGTCACCCATCCTGCGAGGTGTGTGACTTGTTTTCCGCTTTTGGTGGTAGATTTGTTGGTTAAGATATCTGGTAACATAAAATTTCCTTAGATTTATTTTGGGAATTATAGCAAAAAATTGCGTTATAATGTCAAGATATTGTGAGTGCATCACAAAATTTATTACAAAACGGAATAACACATGTCAATCACCTCGGAAAAATCAAAAAACCTCACAATCAAAATCGGTGAAATAAACACCTTAGAAATCATGCGAGATACAGACTATGGCTACTTTTTAGAAGCTAAAGATGAGAGTGAAGTCCTCTTGCCCAATGTCTATATCATGGAAGATGAGATGCCTATGGGTTCACTGCTAGATGTCTTTGTCTACACAGACTCCGAGGACCGCCCTGTGGCTACGACTAAGATGCCTTATGCCAAACTGGGCGAATATGGCTACTTTACAGTCGTAGATTACAAACAATATGGTGCCTTTGTCAATTGGGGCTTGCCTAAAGATTTGTTTGTCCCACTCTCGCAACAAAAAGAGCATTTTAATATCGGCAAAAAGTATCTATTGCGTGTCTGTCTGGATGAGCAGACAGGTAGGCTCTATGCTACACAAAAGATAGGTAAATACTTTAACAGAGATATGAAAGGGCTACACCAAAACAAGATACTCGAAGCCATAGTGTTAGCTAAGACACCGCTAGGGTATAAGGTCGTAGCAGACAACCAATACGAGGGGATGCTTTTTAACAATGAAATCTTCGAAGAGATTCGTATCGGTGACAAACGAGAAGTCTATGTCAAAAATGTACGCAAAGATTTTAAACTTGATCTCTCTTTACAACCCATAGGTAAAAAAGCCAAAATAGATGAAGCAGAGGGGAGTATATTACAGTTGCTCAAAGAAGCAGAGGGTATCTTAGCTTTTACCTACAAAAGTGATGCAGATGCCATTAAGAAAAAGTTTGGCATGAGCAAAAAGAACTTTAAGGCCACATTGACTAAGCTTATTGATACCAAGCAGATAGCATTGCTAGATGATGGCATTAAACTTTTGTAAACTTTTTTTGCTATACTTATGTCATCTCAAAACACGAAGGAACAAATATGGATTTAATGGATTTATTAAAAGTAGGTGGCTCACTGATTCAAGGCAATAGCGATGATGCTACTACAGGGTTAGACGTAGGAGATATTGCAAATGCATTAGGTGGATTGATTGGCAACTCAGAAGGTGGACTTGATTTGTCATCTCTAGTAAGTGGTTTGGGTGAAAATGGTTTAGGTGAAATCGTAGGTTCTTGGCTAGGAAATGGTGAAAATGCATCTATCTCTGCAGACCAAATTACAGATCTTTTGGGTTCTGATAAAATTTCTGAATTTGCTTCAAACTTGGGACTCTCTGTAGATAGCGCAAAAAATGCACTCGCAGATGCCTTACCACAAGTCGTAGACCAAGCCACATCAGGTGAAAATTCTATGGTAGATGAACTATTGGCACAAGTAGGTGGTGCAAGTGGTGCCATGGATATGTTAGGTAAGATGTTTAGATAAGATTCTATACACGTATGTGGGCATTGCCCCACGTGAAGATTTTACTCCTTTCTTTTTTATATAACACATATTAATCCCAAATCTCGAAATAGAAATTCAACACTCCATACAATCATCGTACACATGGGCACTTCGAAAAAACATCATTGAACCTACGGGTTAACCTAAAATTATTTGCAAACGCCCACAGTACAAGCACTATCGTTAATTTTGGCAATGCTATTGCATAATTTGGGATAAAAAAAATATTTTTTACCAAATTTGCTGTCAGATAATTCCACAATAACATAAAATAAAGTTTGCTATAATAAACCAAACAAAATCGCATAAAGGGAAAAAGATGGCATTTGTAAATGAATATATTGGTGATGAGGATATAGCGAGATACCATTTAAAAGAGTTAATTGAAAAGTATAAAAGATATACATATTCCCCAGATATTGATAATATTGATTGGACAATCGATAAAGAAGAGGATATTTGGCTTATTTTTTTTGGTCGAGAGCATGACCCAGATATGGATCATGGATATACAAGAGAGCATATATTTGTTTTGTACTATAAAGGACAACTTGTTGAAGCTAGACTTTGGTTGGAAGAAGATAGTCAAACAGATATATACAAGACACCATTTATTAAAAAATGGAAATTATTGTCTTTGTCTCCAGCTTCATGTCACAATCTAACTACAGAAGAGTTGAAAAAAGTTTTATGTAAAGCTTTACATCATTATGGTCACAAGGGGATAAGAAAAAAAATTGATAATATTGTTATTGAATGTCATTTTGAGGAGTGTTGCAAATGAAACATTTAACATTAAATGAAGCAAAACAAGCTCTCATGTCAGTAAAAACGGAAAAAGATTTACTCGATATTTTACATAGTGTAGATATTAAACCTACAAACACGCTAGACAATGCAAAAACACTCCTATATTCAGGAGTAGGACAAATTTCTGATGATATATTGACAAATGAAAAAATAAGATTATTAGATAATACACCTGTGGCTAAATTAATTCAGTCAAGCGAATTTGATGATGCTATTGAAGAAGTTTTTGGTTCATTAGAAAATAAAGAAGCCAACAACTTCCTCTATAAAACAAATGGAGGCGCATGGGATACTATCTCTAAACGTTTTGTAGAAGCGACTACCCATCATGAAGTCTCTACTTTTATTGGTGAAAGAGCAAGTGTAGACAGGACATTCTTCCAAACCGAACTCCCCACCGCCAAAGCAAACCCAAACATCACCCACATAGACGGCATAGAAAAACAAACCCTCTTTAAGAAGTTAGAGGCATTGGGTGACCCACAACACCAGCTCAATTTCTTTAAAACT
>JALSPX010000118.1 GCA_026985755.1 Sulfurovum sp.
TTGATAGATATGTTGCAAGTATGTTTTTTGATTTTGATAAAGGTCTTGATGTATCGATACTCAAAGAAGAGAATGGTGATCCTTTGATTTTTGTACAAGGGGATGCATCTTTAAAATTGAGTGGATATATTGGTCCAAAAGAGTATAAAGTACTTCAATCCATTCATCCAGAACTCACAGATGCGATTGAGTTTGGTTGGTTTTCTTTTCTTGCTAAACCATTTTACAAAGTGCTTTTATGGATAAATTCATATGTAGGTAATTGGGGTTGGGCAATTATACTCTTTACATTATTGGTCAAATTGATTCTATTCCCGCTATCGTATAAAGGGATGATGTCAATGCAAAAGTTGAAAGACTTGGCACCAAAAATGAAAGAGATGAAAGAGAAATATAAGGGTGACCCTGCCAAAATGAATGTGAAGATGATGGAGATGTACAAAAAAGAGGGAGCAAACCCTATGGGGGGATGTTTACCGATGATTCTTCAAATTCCTGTATTTTTCGCGCTTTATAGAGTACTACTCAATGCAGATGAATTACAGGGTGCACATTGGATACATGGCTGGATAGATAATTTGGCTGTGATGGACCCCTATTTTATATTGCCTCTTTTGATGGGTGCATCGATGTGGTTTCAGCAACGAATTACCCCTACAACCATGCAAGATCCGCTACAAGAGAAAATTTTTAAGTTTTTTCCTGTGATTATGACAGTATTTTTTGTATACTTCCCTGCAGGACTCGTTTTATATTGGTTGGTGAATAATTTGTTTACAATTGGACAACAATATTACATTAATACAATGTATGCTAAATATAAAGCACAGATGTCTACAAAAATTAAGAATACAAAGGATAACTAGATGATAAAGGTTGAAGCACCGACGTTAGAAGAGGCTTATACAAAAGCATCTTTGGCGTTAGAATGTTCTATTTCTGAACTTCAATGTGAAGTTGTGCAACACCCAAGTAATGGAATTTTAGGTTTATTTAAAAAAGAGGCTATTATTATTGCTAGCCATAAGGCTCAAAAACCACAAACACAAGAGGAGTATCTAAGGGTACCAAGTATAGAAGAGCGTACAGCAGAACGTATTGTGGATGCTGTAACACATAAGCGTGCAGAGAAAGAACCCACAGTAAAAAAAGAACAGACAGTAGAAAAAAAGATTGAGAACAATGAGATTGTTGATAACTTTTTTAGTGAAAAAGATAAAACATCAAATAAAAGAGAAGTGAAAGAGGCTGAAGAACCAGTTGTCTATACTGAATTGGCACTACAAATAGAAAATCAGTTAAAAGAACTTTTTGCACAGTCATGTTTCATGATTGATGTGATAGAGGTAGATGTTATTGATGATACTGCATTAATATTTATTGATGGTGAGGATGCTGCACTGCTGATAGGTAAAGAGGGGTATCGTTATAATGCGCTTTCTTATATACTTTTTAATTGGCTTCATACAAAATATGAACTTTTTATTAAGCTTGAAATAGCAGAGTTCCTTACAAAACAACATGAGATGATCAGTGTTTATCTTCAACCAGTTATTGCCACCATTGAAGAGACTGGACGTGGAAAAACACGTCCCTTAGATGGTATTTTAGTGCAAATTGCACTAGAACAATTGCGTGAACGCTTCCCCGATAAATATGTTGCGGTAAAAACAGCAAAAGATGGCAAAAAATTTGTTGTTATTAATGCCTTTAACAACAAAAGTAATGGCTGAAAATATACGGGCTAACAACACTATTGTAGCTATTGCTACAGCTCAAGGTGTCTCTTCTATCTCGATTATACGAGTAAGTGGAGATGCTGCACTTGATATCGCTCAAAAAGTTTCTCATCTGAAAAATATAAAACCACGATATGCACACCTTACTTCTATATACAATGTAGAGAATCATCTGATTGACCAAGCTATTATGATTTACTTTGTGGCTCCTTATTCATTTACGGGGGAAGATATAGTTGAATTTCAATGTCATGGTGGCATGGTTGTAGCCCAAGAGATACTTGATACTATCTTGGTATATGGAGCAAGACTTGCAGAACCTGGAGAGTTTTCAAAGCGTGCCTTTTTAAATGGAAAAATTGACCTTAGCAAAGCAGAAGCAATCTCTAAATTAATAGAAGCTAAATCTGTAGATGCAGCTAAAATTTTAGCAAAACAGATGAAGGGTGAGCTTCAAATATTTGTAGATGAAAGTAGAGAATCACTTTTACGTGCATTGGCATATTCGGAAGTAATGATTGATTATGCTGAAGAGGATATTCCTGCGGATATTATGCAAAGTATTGTTTCTCAATTAGAGGCACTTTCAGAGAAAATTGAACATATCGTTGATGCGAGCTATAGACGCAGAGGTCTCATCGAAGGATTCAAGGTAGCAATCATAGGTAAACCAAATGTAGGTAAAAGCTCATTACTAAACGCACTATTGAGTTACGATAGAGCGATTGTATCAGATATCGCAGGAACAACTAGAGATACGATAGAAGAGCAGGTACGTATTGGTTCACATATTATCAGATTGGTAGATACAGCAGGGATAAGAGATTCAACAGACACGATAGAAAAAATAGGTATTGAGCGTTCTCTCTCTTCTATAGAAGATGCTGATGTAGTGATTGCCCTTTTTGATGCTTCACGCCCTTTTGATAAAGAAGATAAAAAAATTTTAGAATTATTAGAAAAATTGGAAGATAAACATATTATTGTGGCAGTGAATAAAACAGATTTAGAGCATCTTTTTTGCTTGGAAAATCTAGTAGGATATGAGGTGCTTGAAGTGAGTGCCAAAAAGTCATTTTATCGTCTTACAGAGCGCTTGAAATTGCTATTTGACACTATAGGTGAAGGTGAAGAGCTTATGCTCATTTCTGCACGCCAAATTGAGGCAGTTACAAAAGCAAAAGAAGCTATACAAGCAGCCAAAATACCTTTGAGAGAGGGTGAATTAGAATTTTTCTCTTATCATCTTCAAGAAGCTGTCAAAGCAATCTCTTCTATATCTAGACCTTATGATAGTGAAGAGATATTAGATAAAATGTTTGGTGAATTTTGTTTAGGGAAGTAATACTTCGGTAAGCAAAAAAAGATAAAATAATAACATGAAGAATTTTGAATTATATATCATTATTATTTTGCTTGCTATGATTGTATGGATTTTGTATGACAGTATTAAACACTATCGAGGGCTAAAGCGTAAACTAAAAAATTTACACTATTTTGCAAAAGAGGGTGAAGTGAGATCCCAAAATCAATTGGCAAAGCATTATCAAAGAGGAGAGATGGTCAAAAAAGATTGTCAAAAAGCAGCCTTTTGGTATCAGAAAGCTGCTTTTAAAGGTGACAGGGAAGCAAGAAATCATTTAAAAGATTTTTTTGAATATAATAAAAAGAATATCAAGAAAACAAAATGTTAATTGTGTATAATTAATAATTGAATCCTCTGAGTAACCTAAACATTCACAATGGGCTTTGCAAATGTAAGATTGTGCAAAAGATTTATAAGTCCTAGCTGTAGCTAAGACGCCTTAAATATTTTGTGCAAGATTGCGTTTGCAAAGCCCACCCTTCGGGCATCACTAGCTTTCGCCTATGCGTTGTTACTCTTTTTCGACTTAGCTAAGGCTAGGTCTTCAAAAGAGTGCCTAGCCTAGACGAAAGCTAGTGATGTTGTGAACGTCTAGGTTATTCAGAGGGTTCAATTCAATAATGGGGTAAATATAATGACGAAAAAAATAACTGTAGCGATAGCTGTGCTATCATTAACAATCTTTTCTGCTTGTTCAAAAAGACAAATTGTGATTCCAAAACAATCAGGGGGTGATATTGTTAGTACCGCTAGTGATAATACTTGGATAAATGATAGCACTGATGAAAATATAGATATATCAGATATTGAAAATAATATCACAATGAACGAATCTACACCAATGGGTCAAAATCAAGAGAATGGGAAAATGGAGCGTATAGCCTTTCCTGTATCTGAATATAGTCACTTGGCACGCACAGGAAAAGGTACAGTAAAAGGTGCCATTTATCTAAAAGATGCGTACGGTAGAACGATAGCAGGAAAAAATACAAGGCTCTATCTTAATCCTGTGACTTCATACTCTAAGCAGTGGTACAATGAGAGTTATCTTGGTGGATATAAGATGCAAAAAGCAGATAGCAGACTCTTTAATTATTTGAGATTTACAGCATCGGATAATGAAGGAAGATTTGCATTTTATGGTGTGCCTTCAGGCACTTATTATCTTATTGGTACTGTAAAATGTGGTAGTGAATGTGGCTATGCAATAGCTAAAAATGTACGTATTGCCACGCAAGTAAGTGTTAGAGGTAATCAAATTGTTACAAAAAACCTTACGAGACTCATCGAGTAAGTCTCTATGGTTTAGGATAGGCTTTTTCTAGAGCTTTATAGAGTGATTTTGGTGTCATATTAGCTTCTTTTTCCAAGATGGCTTGCATGGTGACATTGTCCTCTTTGCCATGCCATATTTTAATATAGTTTCCCTCTTTGTATCCATGGTCTTGTCTAAATTGATTTAAGATATTTTTACCCACATACAATTGATATAAACTATGCAAATTTAGTCCGGCAATCATTGCAATATCCATAAAGAGATTCATTGTTTTTTCTATGGGGTCTTCACAAAATAGACTTTGTATCAAAAGTTCTACAGCTTCAATCTGTTCATAATAGTCTTTAGTCGTTGGGACTGTGTTGTTTGTAAATTTTGAAAAGTTTTCGAGTTGGCTAATATGTTGTGCCAAATTTTCAATGCTTCCCATATTTTTTATCTTATATTCCTGTAATCCCTGAGACATGATAAAATGCCAGATATCTACGGTTTCAATTTTTATATTTTCATAGTCAGGGATATCATCTATATTTTTCCAATGTTTCCAAGGATACGACTCGATAAGTTCCGCACACTCTAGATATGTACATCGTCTCCAATCAATTTTTTTCCCATTTTTTGTGATGCCTTTTTCCCATCCTATGCCATTGGTAGCATCGTTGAGTTCTTGTTGCAGCAGAAGCATTTGTAAGATTTTATTCATTATGTACCTTTTTGATTCAGTGAGTATGATTGTACCAAAAATTACTTTGTCTTAGAGACATTACAATAGAGTAAAAAGTAAAAAATAGGTATGATTGAATGAGGGAAATGAAGGTGATAGTATGTTGATGAAAATATTTATAGTTTTACTCTTGGGCTTTGGTATTTGGAAGATGACAGATATAAATCTACAATCTTCTCCCAAAGAAGTCGTTGTACGTAAAGTAGCACCAATGGATATAGAGTATGTTGCTACAGAAGCACAAGCTTACCTTAATAGTATACGTGAAAAGATGCATATGCATACACTTGCTAAAAATGCAAAATTGGCACAGGCTGCAGAAGCACATGCCAAATATATGGTTGTAAACAATGAACCTGGACATGAAGAGATTAAAGGAAATAGGGAATTTACAGGTGAAAAGCCTTGGGATAGAGCATTTAAATTTGGATATCTATCTCGACAGGTGAGTGAAAATGTTTCAGCATATCAGCACGCTGCAAAAGAGTCTGTAGATTCACTGTTTTCTGCCATTTATCATCGTTTTGGATTTTTAAGTACAACGATTAATGAGATGGGTGTTGGTGCGTTTCAAGATGAGTTTGACAGTGATAAGAGTGCTTTTGTTTATGTCATGGGTAATAGTGACGTGAATACGCTTTGTAAATCGAAAAGTTTTTCAGGCAATGGTAGATATGTACTAGCATGCAATGATGAAAGCTTTCGTGTAAAAGAAAAAGATTTTTCGCAGGCTATGCGGTATGCAAAACAGATAAATCCTGATATGGTAGTGTATCCTTATGATGAACAACGGGATGTACCTCCTGTTTTTTATAACGAAACCCCAGACCCTTTACCAAATTTGGATGTCAGTGGTTTTCCTATAAGTGTTGAGTTTAATGATTATTTCTATAAAGATCTTGCACTTCTCTCTTTTATGCTCTATGACAGTGATGGAAATTCTGTAGCAGTACAACCCATGGATAAAGAGAGTGATCCAAATGGTCGTTTTACAGATAAGCAGTTTGCTATATTTCCATTAAAGCGATTGGCATATAATGCGAAATATTATGCTGAAATTGAATTTAGAGATAAAACTGGCATTCAAAAGAGAAGATGGTCCTTTTATACCACTCGTATACAAGATGAGTTTCATAAAGTGAGCAAACTGTATGATGAAATGACGATTGAACCTGACAAGAGTTATGTCATATATTTTGAACCCATAGATGGACATGATGTATTGAAAGACCTTCAATTTCCAAAAGAAGTAGATGTGCAGTTTATAGACAGTAATACAATCAAATTGACACTTATGCCAGAGCTTTCAGAGGAGATAGAAGAATTTGTGTTAGATACAGGTGTCAAAAAACTGCGGATTAAAGTAAAGGCTCCCTAAAAGGTTAACCTCGTATCTCTAAAAAATTCTTGGTACTGATATCATCCCATGGTTTATTGAGTTTGACAAAGCTTTGATAGCTTTCGAGTACACGTGTAAAATCTGTACTTTTATGGCTCTCTTCTTTGAGTACTTCACCTAGTGCCACCTTGGCTGCATCCATCATCTCTTTTGGAAATGTTTTGATTTGTACATTTTTGGGTAACGCTTGGAGTGCTTTTGCATTTTTATATCGAAACTCTTGTAGCATGTTGCTTGTCATCTCTTCACTAGCAGCGGTTATGATTGCTCTATGTTCTTCGCTGAGCTTCTCCCAACGGGCTTTATTGAAAGTGATTTCTAGTATGCTTCCTGGTTCATGCCAGCCTGTGTAGTAGTAGGGTGCAGCTTTGGCAAAACCCATCATACTATCTAGGGCAGGGCCTACCCATTCGGTAGCATCTATCGTACCTCTCTCTAGAGAAGTGTATATCTCCCCAGCAGGTAGTAGCACAGGATTGACCCCTAGTTTTTTCATCACCTCACCACCTAGACCAGGGATACGCATTTTGAGTCCTTTGAGGTCAGCAAGGGTATGAATCTCTTTTTTAAACCATCCACCCATCTGAGGGCCTGTGGTACCACCTATAAGTGGATAAAGATTAAACTTACCGTACATCTCACGCCATAAATCATAGCCTCCGCCAAACTTCATCCATGTAATCATCTCTTCACTTGTCAGCCCTAGTGGCATACCACCAAAGATACTAAACGCAGGATTTTTACCTTTCCAATAATAGACACCTGAGTGAAATGCATCTATCTGTGCTGCAGAAGTAGCATCAAAGACCTGTAGGGCAGGGACTAAGATATTTTTGGCAAAGATTTTGATTTCTAAGCTACCCCCACTTAAGGTATAGCAACGCTTGGCAAAGTTATCAACACCGGTACCCATGATAGGAAAATGTGCAGGCCATGAGGTAGCAAGTTTAAGTGTCACTTTTTTACCTCTATTGATAGATATATTTTTGCCCTCATTTGTTTCTTTGGCTCTATGGCATCCCCCAAGAGCTAGTGCAGAGGCTCCTAAGGCAGTCGTGGTGATAAAGTCTCTTCTTTTCATGCGAATTCTATCCTAATATTAATGATTTAATAGTAACATAACATACGTTTTAAAGGGGTGAATTTGAACTGCCAATTATGTAATAAAGCTACAATATTGTTCGTAGATGAAAAAACGAAGGTAGAATATTATCATTGTCATGCCTGTGAATATGTCTTCAAATCTACCCAATATCATCAAGATTTAGATACCCAAAAAGAACGCTATAACTTACATGAAAATAATGAAGATGATGCAGGATATAGAGCTTATTTTCAACGCTTTTTGGACTTTGTCTTGCCTCAAATTTCTGATGTCACTAAGGCATTGGATTTTGGCTGTGGCAGAACCTCTTTATTGGCAAGTCTATTGGAAAAAGAGGGTATTGCATCTGCCTATTATGACCCTATTTATCATCCAAATAGATTAGATACATATGCAAAATATGATTTGATTGTCTCGACAGAGGTCTTTGAGCATCTACACAATCCTAAAGCCATATTTGGGCATTTGATAGAGCGTTTAAATAGCAATGGTTATCTCGCAATACAGACAGAGTTTCATAGCAATGAAGCAGAGTCATTTAAAAAGTGGTGGTATCCACAAGACCCCACACATATTGTATTTTTTAGGGCTCATACATTTCGTGTATTGGCTCAAATGTATGGGTGTAGGGTAGTCTCAGATAATGGTAAAAATATGATACTCTTACAAAAAACAGAGCAGATTTGTGACTAGTAAAAAACCTCTACCCATAGTATCATACGAAAGTATCAAAGAAAATATAGGTAATGGAAAGCCTACTATCCTAGCTTTTGGTATGTCTCACTGTTACAGCTGTTTAGCCATGTCTAAAGTTTTTGCAGAGGTACTGCAAGCCCATCCAGAGTACCAAATCTACTCCATTGACTCCCAAAAAGATCGTCTCATCGCACGTGACACCTATAAACTCAAAGAGATGCCAACACAAATATTTTTTAATGCAGAGGGTGAGGAGGTGTTTCGACATATTGGGGCGTATAAGAAAGCTGTGTTGGATATTATTTTGAAGAAATGGGGGTTTGTGTAGTACTTAACCAAAATTACGCTAAAATCGCATTAAATTACACAAAGGCTATAACATGGCAAAAAGAACAATCAAAAAAGCAGTACTGGCTTACTCTGGTGGGCTAGATACGAGTATTATTCTTAAATGGCTTCAAGATGAGTATGCGTGTGAGGTAGTGACATTTACTGCTGACCTTGGTCAGGGTGAAGAGGTGGAGCCTGCACGTCAAAAAGCGTTGGATATGGGTATCAAAGAAGAGAATATCTTTATCCTTGATTTACGTGAAGAGTTTGTGAAAGACTTTGTATTTCCTATGTTTAGAGCCAATGCTATTTATGAGGGTGAGTATCTGCTTGGTACTTCTATAGCACGTCCGCTTATCTCTAAAAAGCAGATAGAGATAGCACATCAAACAGGTGCTGACGCTGTGAGTCATGGTGCAACAGGAAAAGGGAATGACCAAGTGCGTTTTGAGCTTGGATACCTAGCACTTGACCCAGATATCGCGGTGATTGCTCCCTGGAGAGAGTGGGACTTGAATTCACGTACAAAATTACTAGAGTATGCGAAAAAACATGGCATCGACATCGATGGTAAAGGGCAAGCCAAACCTTATTCTATGGATGCGAACTTATTGCATATCTCGTATGAGGGTGAGTGGTTAGAAAACCCGTATAATGAGCCAGAAGATGATATGTGGTTATGGTCTGTCAAACCAGAAGCAGCACCAGATACACCTGAATACATTACCATCGCTTACAAAAAAGGTGACCCAGTAGCTATCAATGATGAAGAGATGAGCCCAGCGACAATCCTCACTAAGCTGAATGAATATGGTAACAAACATGGTATAGGACGTATAGATATCGTAGAAAACCGTATGGTAGGGATGAAAGCACGTGGATGTTATGAGACCCCAGGTGGGACTATCATGCTTAAAGCACATAGAGCTATTGAGTCTATCACCTTAGATAGAGAAGAGGCACATATGAAAGATGAGCTCATGCCAAAGTATGCCAAACTTATCTACAACGGTTTATGGTGGTCTCCTGAGCGTCGTATGCTCCAAACTGCCATTGATGCAACACAAGAACAGGTACAAGGTGAAGTCAAACTTAAATTGTATAAAGGAAATGTGATTGTCGTAGGGCGTAAGTCTGATGTGACACTCTATTCAGAGGAACACTCTACCTTTGAGGCAGATGATGTATATAATCAAGCAGATGCAGAAGGATTTATCCGTCTGAATGCCTTACGTTTTATTATCGAGGGTAAAAAACAACCTGAACGTATCGCTTCATTGGTAGGGACAGAAGAGGAAGAGTGTCGTATAGAAACAGGTAAACACACGGTATGTGAAAAGGTAAAGCGTTTCTTTGGTTTTAGGAAGAAGAAAGAGACGGAAGAAAAATAAAAGTTATTTGAATCTCTTTCTATACAAGTAACCTTTTGGCTACTTGTAATACTTTAGAAGGGACAAATTTAACAAAACGTTCTCTATATATAATACTTGGTATTAATTCTAAAAAAATATAAGCTACATAAAACATAGGATAAAAGACTTTATACTCGTAGCTAAATGATTTAAATGTATAGCGTTCCTTGAACCATTTTTGAGCACTTTTGAGTCCATGGTAGAGTAGTAATACTTCTGCAGCAAAGATAGAACCCCAAATAAAATAGGTCATTGTAGTAACCAGCAAGGCACCCTCTATCCCATATATTCCCATGACTGCTGCTAGAAAGATTGCTCCATAAATAGAAAAAGAACCAAATCCAATCGTCGCGAAAATAACCAAAGCAGAAAAGATAAAAAGTAAAGCACCTAAAAGAAAAAAGAGCTCTAGCCATGTTTTTTGTTCTGTAAAGGTAGGGCTAAAGTAGGCACCCAATAGGGTGACTACAAAGATAGAAAGAATAATGAAAACTAAAGAGCGGTATTCTTGCATAATTTTCCTTTTGTTCAAAGGGCAACCACAAGGGATTGCCCCTACATGTATAAAAATTTATTGTAGGGGTATCCCCTTGTGGGTACCCACCAAATCAATCAATCTCATAGAGTTTTATGAGACTTTTCACATCAGCCTTACGCCCTAGCCATTTTTGGTAAAGCTCTGACATCTCTTTAGCTCCACCATTGGCTAAGATATACTCTTTATACCCTTTTGCTTTTTCTTTGTCAAATCCATCTTTATTATCAAGACATTCAAAAAAGGCATCTGCACTGAGTACTTCTGCCCATTTGTAAGAGTAGTATCCTGCGGCATATCCTCCTGCAAATATGTGTGCAAACCCGTGCTGAAATTTATTATAGCTTGGAGGTTTGAGTAGAGATGTTTTTTCTCGTATGTTATCAAGTAGAGCTTGCACCTCTTCGCCTTGGTAGAGGTCTTGATGGAGCTTAAAGTCAAAGAGAGAAAACTCAACTTGGCGTAAGATACCTAGCGCTGCTTGGTAGTTTTTGGTCTCCTTGATCTTTGACATAAGCTCCTGACTGATAGGCTCTCCACTCTCATAGTGAAAACCAAAACGTTTGAGTATGGCCGCTTCATAAGCAAAGTTCTCTAAAAACTGAGAAGGAAACTCCACCACATCCCATGCTACACCGTTGATACCTGAGACTGAACGCTCTTTACACTTGCCAAAAAGATGGTGAATGGCATGCCCCATCTCATGAAAGAGGGTCACCACATCATCATGACGTAGAAGAGACGGAGTAGTGTCGGTAGTAGGAGAGAAGTTACAGACTACAAAAGCTGAGGCGAGGTGTGTTTTACCTTCTCTGTCGATATAGTGTGTCTCCCAATCGTTCATCCATGCACCACCACGCTTTTCTTTACGGGCTTCAAGGTCAAAGTAGATACGACCACTGAGTACGCCATTATCAAAAATATCAAAAGCTTTGACACACGCATGCCATGTAGGCACATCAGCAGGCTTAAAGGTAACCCCAAAGAGTTCGGAGACGATATCAAGAAGACCCTTAAGGACTTTTGCTTGTTCGAAATAGGGTTTGGTCATGGTATCATCAAAGTTAAACTTCTCTTTTTTGAGTTTTTCTGAGTAGTAGGCTACATCGTGCCCTGCCAAGTCTGTGATACCATCGGTTTTTTGGGCAAAGGTCTTAAGCTCTGAGAGCTCATTTTTAGCCTGTGGCAGTGCTGCATCTGCTAATGCATAAAGAAAGTCCAAGACATCCTCTTCTTTACTTGCATCTCTCGTCTCTAGGGCATACTGTGCATAACTCTCAAAGCCAAGCAGTTTGGCTTTTTCATTTTTGAGGGCTAAAATCTGGTCGATGACTTCTGCATTCTGGGGTGCTCTTGTACTGTAGGCACGTGAGAGTTCTTTTCTGTATTCTCGGTTTGGTCCATAGGTCATGTAGGCTAAATAGCTAGGGATTTGCAGGGTAAATTTATAGACAGTTTTACCATCTATCTCCTCTTTGGCTGCATCGATGTCAGATTGGGGCATGCCCTCTACATCTTTGGCATCTTTTATGATGAGCTCATAAGCGTTGGTGGCATCTAGCAGGTTTTGAGAGAAGTTGTTGGAGAGTTCAGAGAGCTTGAGGCTTATCTCCTCCATGCGTTTCTTCTCTTTTTCAGGGAGGTTTACTCCTGAGAGTACGAAGTCTCTGATGTCATGATTGAGAACTGTTTTTGCCTCATCTGAGTCAGCTTTTATCTGCTCTATTTTTTTAAAGAGTGCTACATTTTGTGCCATCTCAGAACCAAACTTAGAGAGTAGAGGCAAAGACTCTTCATAGGCTTTTTGTGTCTCATCAGAGTTCATGACAGAGTTGAGGTGTGAAAGCGGGGTAAAAAAGAGTCCTAGCTCTTCATCCAAATCTTGTAGGGGTTTGAGTACTTTATCATAACTTGTATCCTCTGATTTGGTAATAGTATCGATGATACTGCGTTGCTTGTTCAAAAGCGTATCAAGCGCTTTTGGAAAGTGTTCTAAATTGTCTATATGAAAGTTTTGAAACATGGTTTATTTGTCCGATAATTAATTTTTTTGATTGTAGCATATTTAGCTTCTTAAAGGTTTAATTAGAATCAGTAACTTTGGTAAAAGTATAAGGTTTGAAATAAGTGTC
>JALSPX010000119.1 GCA_026985755.1 Sulfurovum sp.
TCCAAAAAACTGCTAAGGAGCGTAAAATGCTTTATGAAATTGCAAGACTTAAACACCATTTTGTCGTATGTTATCACAATGAATTTACCATACAAGTCACCAAACAACTCAGAGAGAACCATATCCCCTTTGTAGTCGTAGACCCTAGAGAAGATATGGAAGAGATAGCCAAAAAATATCACTATCCTTATTTTGTATCTGCAGAGCCTCATACAGAAGCAGGTATTTTAAAATCTCATCTCTCCTCGGCTAAAGGGGTGATTACACTTGCAGATAATGTTGCAGACAATATTGCTACTATTGCCTCTGCAAGGCTCTATGAACAAGAGATAGGACGTACTAGAAAATACCTCATTATTGCCAATGCCAAAAGTAATGAAGATGAGACAAAGTTACTCAAATTGGGTGCGAACAAGGTAGTCACAGCGACTACGCTCATGGCACAACGTATCAATGCGATGGCAGCCCGTCCCGATATGGAGAACCTCCTTCAAGAGTTTCTCTATAAAAAAGACACACCACTAGATATGGAAGAGGCAAAAGTTTCTAAAACCTCATGGCTGGTACTCAAAAAAATTAAAGCCGCACGCTTTAGAGATGTTGCCAACGTCACCATTATCGGTATTCGTCAAAAAGATGACAAGTTCATTCCTATGCCAAAAGGAGACACCATCATCATGCCTGAATCAAAACTGCTGCTCATCGGTACAGGTGATGGGATAAGAAAAGCCAAAAAAATCATACGTAAAAAAACAAAACCCGAAGAGTTGGCGTTTATATAAGGTGGCTCACATATGCGTATACAAAGAGTATTGAGAAAAGAATTTTTTATGACACTGTTTATCAAACAAAATAAGTGGCATAGGTATAGTGTGCTAGTGCATACCCTAGCCCTAGTATATCATGCTATAAAAGCCAAACAATACAAGATGATACCAGCGGCTATCTTACATGATATTGGCAAGCCTATTGTTGCCTATCAAGATGATAAAGATAGACGTACAGGAGAATACAGCTTTACAAACCATGAAGAGATTGGTTATCAACTCATCAAAAAGATACCTTTTATCAGTGACTATACCAAAAAATTGGTACGATACCACTACCTCATACGTGGGACTCAAAAAGCAAAAGAAAAAGGACAAACAGGCAAATATCATCGTCTAAAACGCATAAGTAGTCATCTCGATGAGGAGCTACTCAAAGATCTCTCTCTTTTTTTTCAATTTGATGAGTTGGCTAAAAAATAAAATGTTTGTATTTCTTGTCTCTTGTGCTATAATTAAGTCCTCAAATAAAATAAAGATACACAAATTTACAAAGAGGGGAAATTAAATGAAATTCAAAATAGTATGCTTGCTTTGTATCACTCTATTGGCATGGAGTAGTGAAAAGAAAATGTTAAGCCCCTCTTTTGATTGTAAAAAGGTTAAAAAAGAGAGTGTAGCAGCATCTATTTGTGCTGATGAAAACCTCTCTGCTTTAGACAACAAAATAACAAAAATCTATAAAAGTTTTCATCCCCTCACACCCGAACTCAAAGAGGCACAAAACAAATGGATAAACAAACGTAATCAGTGTAAAACAAAAAAGTGTATAGAAGAAAGTTATACTAAAAGAATAAAGACTTTACAAGATTCTCTTTTGATTCAAAAGAGCTTTCCTCAAAGTATGTTAGATATTATAAAAAGCCTACATAAAAGAAAACAGACAAAAGCTGATAATGAATCTCCAAAATGTATGCGTTTTTTTAATGACCTCTTTTTATTCCAAAATATACATGTTGTCAAACCTATACTTGACCATGTGGATTATAACAACACAAAACTCAAAAAAGCTTTGGGGAGTTGTTGGGATATGAGAATGGATTATGTGTATTCTCCTAGGTATATGGTTAAAAATTTTTCTATATGGTATAGCGATATCGATGGGGATGGAAAGAAAAATCTTATTTTCGGGCAACATGAAGATGGTCAAACTCATATGTATGTTTTAGATAAAAAGTTGTGTGCTATGTCAATTTCTCAGCCTGACTTTAATGCTTCCAATATACATGATAGAAAAGTTATCTATGAAAGTACGTGGAGCGGTGATGGTAGCATTAATAACTGGAGAAATACCAACGCTTTAATAGAATACAAAGGAAAATCATATGGAATTATAGTAAGAGTTTCCCGTACACCAATTACAAACCCAATTACACGTAGACACAATGAGTTATTTATATTTAAACAAGCGTTAGTCAATACCACATATGACAATTGTCAATATCGTGAAAAAAGTAGAAAGGAATAAAATGAAGTATCATATATTAAGCAAAGAGATATACGAAGAGAAGTTAGCAGACCTGCTCCAAAGAAGAGAAGACAGTAGTCATACAATTTATATGGATGGCAATGGCTTACCTACTATAGGTATAGGTTATGCTTTGATGTTTGCTGACCATCAACCTCGTAATATTGAAGAGATTAAAGCAGATATGAAAAATGCGATGGATCCTACGCACTATGCTGATATTAATTGGAAGAAAGTAGAGTCTTTATTAGAAAACATCAAAGATTCTTTTAAGAAGGGATATGATCCAGTAGCAATTCAAACAAAGATAAATAATTATTATAAAAATAATGATAAAGGTACACTTCGTTTAACTAAAGAAGAGGAGAAAACACTTTTGACTAACGTCGTATTACCAAAGTTTGAAAAACAATTAGATAATGCACTAACGAAACATTTACCCTATTCAACAGAGAGAGTGGCTACTATTTCTCAGATATATAGACTAGGGATTCATGGTGCACCAAGCATGATAAAAGCTATCAATGAGGGTGACAGAGCAGAAGCATGGTATCAAATACGTTATAACTCTAATGCAGATAACCTCAAAGGCAACTATGGTAGAGTGATAGAAGAGTCGGACCTTTTTAGCTTGCATGATAAATATCCTAATGCAAAAAATGAAAAAGATATAAAAGATATGTTTTCTGATCCTGCCCATGCACGTAAAATAGAAAAAGAAGAGAAAAAATCTCCTCTTTATCAAAAGAGTAATGAAGAACATCATTATAATCTATATAGATCGTCTCACATCAAAGGAAAAGAGACATCCCAAACCAACCAACCATACACCTCCAACCTCCTATCTTCAGATGAGATGATACCCAATGCACAAATCGCCGATTTTGATACAAACGAAAACAAAGATGACCTCGTCAATACAGAAGCTTTAGCATATGTCCCAGGGACCATGATATTTCCTACAAC
>JALSPX010000120.1 GCA_026985755.1 Sulfurovum sp.
TCACAATCCATGAGGCGTATTTGCTTTTTTATCCATGCTGTTTTTTCTTGCCATTGTATGGGAGTGAACTTCTCTTTTTTTGTGTACCACGCATAGGGAGGCTCGGCAAACTGGAAAAGGTTAAAGGTGCCTAGTCTGATTTTCATAGAGATTAGAATTTTGCGAAAAATGCATTTAGTTGGTTTGCGAATGCATGGGCATCTTTGTTCGTAAAAGCTTTAGGTCCTTTGGTTATCTCTCCACTTTCTCGTATGGTTTCCATGAGATTACGCATAGCAAGATACTGTTTGATATTGTCTACACTATAAAGTTCACCTCTATGATCAATAGCATGGGCATTTTTGGATATGATACGGTCTGCTAGTGGGATATCTGCTGTGATGACAAGATCTCCATCTTGACAAAGTTCTACAATATGGTGATCTGCTTCATCAGCGCCTTGGGAGACAATGATATATTCAATATGATTGGAGTTTCCAATATTGACTTTTTTATTTGATATCACTTTTGTAGGTAGAGATAAACGCTCTATGGTTCTTAAAATGATAGGTTTAAGTAAATTGGGGAATGCATCTGCATCTATAAAAAGTGTCACTAGAGATACTCTTTGACACGCCCAACTTCACCAGAACTCAAACGCACTTTAATACCGTGTGGATGAGAGGGGGAATTGGTAAGAATTTTTTGGACTTTACCATAGGTGAGGTAGCCTGTAGATTGATCCTCTTTGAGGACGATACCTACATGCATGCCATACTTTATCTCTGAACGTTTTTGCCCTTGTGACATTTTAGTACTTTATGTTGGTTTTTGCCATTATAGCCAAAATCCTTAAACTTTTAGAGTCTCTTCCCAGTCTCCATGCAGATTACATTTCGCTACAGCTTTGAGCTCTTTAAGACCTTCTTTTTTTACTTTTGCAGAGAGATAACCTCTAGATATTACTGGCTCCAAATCAACTTTAGCTACTTTCTTTCCATTGGCAAAAAGTGCTATTTCATAGATCCAATGATCTGCAGTGCTTGGATGAATAATGCCTTGTTGTCCTATAGTTACATCAACAGAAACATAACCTTTTGCATCTACATCACCGAGTTTTATCTCTGGAGTGTGCTTGAGCTCAGCTTTGGTTGGGTTTTTTGGGTCTTTGATTTTCATTTTCATGGTATTGACAATTTTACTCTTTTCAAATGCTTGTGCATAGCTACTTGCAAGTGCCAAGAGTGAAAGTTTTAATGCAGTTCTTCTTTTCATTTTGTGTCCTTGATTTTATTAGTTGGTTCGGTAATAGGATATACTCTAGGGGTTAATACATAATAAACAAGAATATTTTAATTTCTACGATGCTCAAAGATAGATTCGGAAAATTCTGCAAATTTGCCACGTACAGACCTGTCTAACTCTATGGCAAACATATTAATCTCGTCATGGTGAAATTTTGTTTGTTTCAGTAAGGTGGTAAGACCATTGTTGTATTTATTGAGATAGAGATTATCAATTTGTCTATTCGATCCAATGACTATTGCCATACAGGTCTCATCGAGTCTAGAGAGTATGAGTTGTGTGGTTTTTTCTGAAGAATTTTGCCACTCATCCATAATGACAATAGCATCGCTGAGTGTTCGTCCTCTGGCTTCACCTGGCCAGAGTAATTCTATGTTATACTTTTGCATCAGATGTTCCACTTTAGATTTGATAGATTCCTCTTTGTCTCTATTTTCATGACGTTTCAGTTTCTTTTTTGCAATGAATTCCAATGTATCATAGAGTGCCATATTGTAGATACGCAACTTCTCTTCGTTCCCTGCAAGAAAACCTATCTCTGCACCTCTGTCTAGGGATTCTATAGAATTTCTAACATAGACAATCTTCTCATACTCTCCTTTGTCTATCAGACGCATTGCTGAGGCTATGGAGAGTAGCGTTTTACCACTGCCTGCTTTGGCATCAACAACAAGTAGATTATAGGTATCTGTGAGCATTGCTTTGGTAAAAAATTTCTGTTTCATATTTGCAGGCCGTACTGCTAAGGCATGGAAATCTGAATCTTCCAAAATATGTATAGTCTTATTGACAACGATACCATAGGTGACATTACCATCGTCAGAGATAAATTCATAACAAAAATTTTCAGGAAGATAATTTTCATCAAATTTCTCAATAGAGGCATAGGGAAGGGTATTAAAGTAAATAGATTCTACATTGAGTTTTTTGATGAAATGAAACTCTGGTACATCTGCTCTGTCATCATGTAAAGTTTCTGCCTTAATATTTTTAAGTAAAGCAAACATCCTTGCATAAATATCTATAGAAATAAAACGTATTTTAGCACCTTTATAGTGTTCTTGGGCTAGTTCTGCAATCTCTATAATGCGTTTGTCATTACTCTCTGCGAGATTATGTTCTAAAATCTCACTCTCATATTGGTCTTTCGATATAAGATGCAACTCTAAGGTTTCATATTTCATCTTCACAATTTTATAGTGTTTCTTATAGTCAACTTCTTTTGTTTTTGCTTTGGCAAGGAGTCTTGCAAATTGGCGTGAATGATATCCAAGTTCATTGCCCAGTTTCTTTTTGTCTTCAAGTTCTATGAGTACGGTTTCTGGTATCACGATAATGTTGCTCCCATCATCAGATAAATCATACAGATGTTGAAGGTTTTGTAGAATGATATTGGTATCTACGACATAGATTTTTTTTGCCATATGGTGGGACTCCTAGTTGTTTTGTAATAAGGGATGTTTTAGGGCTGTTTGATAGCCTAATTCAAACATTTCATCGAGTTTTTTAAAACTAAAAAGTGAATAGTTTTCTAGTTTTTGGTTGGTAATGTAGTAGTCACACTCTTTGATTTGTCCTTGTACTGATGCACGCCACATCAAGAAAACAGCCCGTTTTATGATGCCCCACATACTATCTTTGAATCCATATTCCTTTGGATGCAAATCGATAGCGACAATAGGTAGATTATATTGTTTGAGTGGGGTAAGAGGTAAGTTATCCATGATTCCTCCATCGACCAATTGGTAGTTTTCATAGCGTATAGGCTTAAAGAGTGGTATAACAGAAGTAGACGCCACACAAAGAGGGATTGCTTTCCCTTTATGAAAACGTACAATATTGCCACTGCTTAAGTCAATGGTGGTAATATGTACTTTGAAATGACCATCCTCTATATTTTCAACAGGAATGAGTTTTTTGAGTATTTTTGTCTTCTCTTCTACACGTAAAATCCCTTTTTTAAGACCATTAAATTT
>JALSPX010000121.1 GCA_026985755.1 Sulfurovum sp.
AATACTCAGTACCAAATCTTTCTCTTTTTTACCTCCACCTACAGCACCACTATCATGTCCGCCATGTCCTGCATCAATCACTATCAATTCATCTTGATGTGATCTATAGTTTACACTAGCACGACTTCTCTCTTTTGCAATCACTGGTATCTCATGATGTTTCGCGTAAGCTCTATCTTTTATCACAATATTTAATCTAGGTTTTGTATGTCCTGATAGAGCACTATTTTTAGGTAAAGGAATATGATATTCCTTCTCAGTCAAAATAGGTTTATAGGGTGTACAATGGTAGGGTTTATCACTTTTTATTACGACACGAACTGTATTTTTCTTATATTGTGCAATCTTATAATTTTCATGATTTGGAAATATATTTGCATGAAATAAACGTGTTTGCTTAAAATCAAACACCTTTCTATATGGTTTTGTGAGCGTAAAAGATTGAATATCACTTTTTTTACATTTTTTTGTAAATTCTAAACGCAGTTCACCTTTTACAATTTCGACATTTTTCACTTCATTGACTGCAGCAAAAAGAGATGTAATACTCAAAAAGAAAAAGAGAAAAAATTTGAAAGCTTGCACTCTAATTTTCTTCCCCGTTCATCAATTTATCCATGAGTTCTTTAACGGTAATAATCTCTTGCAGCCGATATCCGTTGGCACCTGTAAAAAACAATCCCGACTCAGCAATTCCATCATAGGCATCAGAGAGTCTATCTGCTATACAATACCCTACTATTTTGGCTTCTTCACCACGGTTACATGGTGCTACACAGTTAGAGATACAAGCCACTTTAGGGGCTGTACCTTTTTCTATGTCTTCATGTAACTGTGTTCTTACACCACGTGCAGGGTAACCCACTGGAGATTTAAAGAGCTTGATATCATCTGCTGTTGCACCAATAATAATATCTTTCATCACTTGAGAAGCATCACACTCTACCGTACCGATGAAACGTGTACCCATTTGTACCCCATCAGCACCTATTTCCATCATCTTCACAATATCGTTGTGATCCCATACTCCACCTGCAGCAATAATAGGCATAGAGCCCCAATTTTTGGCTTCTTCAACCACTGGACCTAAAATATTTTCAAGTTGATTCTCTTCCATAAAACACTCATCGTACTTAAAACCTTGGTGTCCCCCACTCAATGGTCCTTCTACGATAACAGCATCTGGCAATCTATTATGCGTTTTTTTCCAACGACGACATAAAATACGTAATGCTTTTGCAGTAGAGACTATAGGTACAAGTGCAACATCTGGATAATCCTTCGTTGCTTCAGGCATCGTAAGGGGAAGCCCAGCACCCGTAATAATAATATTGGCTCCTGCTTTACAAGCATCTTCTACGACACGGTTATATTCGCTTTGTGCATAAAGCACATTGGCGGCCAAAGGTGCATCACCACAAATTTCTCTAGCATTGTCAAATATTTTTTGCAGTGCTTCATAAGAGTAAAAATTGATCGCATCTAAAGGACGTTCATCTTTCCCCACAGTTTTTCCTGCATAGGCTCTATTTTTATAGACCCCAGTACCTACTGCAGATATAACACCTAGACCACCCTCTTTAGAGACAGTACCGGCAAGCTGATCCCAGGAGATACCGACACCCATTCCCCCTTGAATAATAGGTTTCTCAATAGTATACTTGCCAATTTTAAAAGATTTAAATTCCATTACTTTACCTTCACTTTTGCAAATCTTTTTTTACCTACTTGCAAAATATATTCACCCAAAGAGAGATTAAGTTTTTCGTCACTTATTTTCTCTTGATCAATACGCACAGCATTTTGCTTGATGTCACGTCTAGCTTGAGAGGTTGAGGGTTCAAGTCCAGCATCTACAAGTGCTTGACATATCCAAATACCTTCTGACATTTCAAACTCAGCCATCTGCGTAGGAATATTTTTTGCTTTAAATACAGAGTTAAACTCCTCTTTAGCTAGTGTAGCCAACTCTTCATTATAAAACCTTGTGGTTATCTCTAACGCAAGGTTTTCTTTGGCTGTTTTAGGATGAACGGTGCGAGATGCTACATCTTCTTTGAGCTGTGCTATTTCAGAAAGAGATTTTCCACTCAACAGTTCATAATACCGCCACATCAACGCATCTGAAATCGAGAGTACTTTCCCATAAATATCTTTAGGCGCTTCTGTCACACCAATGTAGTTCCCTAAAGATTTACTCATCTTTTGAACCCCATCTAGTCCCTCTAAGATAGGCATCATTAGTACTGCTTGTTGTTTCTTCACCTCATAGGCTTTTTGAAGTTGTCTTCCCATAAGTAGATTAAACTTCTGGTCAGTCCCACCTATCTCTATATCACTTTTGAGATGTACAGAATCATATCCTTGTAGCAGTGGGTACATAAACTCACTCACAGCAATAGGTGTATTGGAAGCATAACGTTTAGAAAAATCATCACGCTCAAGCATACGAGCCACGGTAAGGTTAGATGCCAATTGTAACATCCCCGCCGCACCTAGTTTTTCTAGCCATTCGTTATTATAGACAATATCGGTCTTAGATTCATCCAATATCTTAAATGCCTGCTGGGTATAAGAGGTGATGTTTTTTACAATATCTTCTTTGGTCAATACTTTACGTGTCGCACTTTTTCCTGTTGGATCACCAATCATAGCAGTAAAATCTCCAATTAAAAACTGCACACGTCCACCAAATTTTTGAAAAGTTGCAAGTTTTTGAAGCAGTACGGTATGTCCAAGATGCAAATCAGGTGCAGTAGGGTCAAAACCCGCCTTGACTGTATAGGTCGTACCATCTTCATAGTATTTTGTCACAAGCTTCTCTATACGCTCTATATCTATGATTTCTGCTGTACCTCTAACTATCTCTTCTAATGCTTCTTGTATCATAACTCTTATTATCCTCTATTTATTGTATGCGTCATCTAAGCTTATTATTTCTATAAGCTTAAATTTTTGAGAAATTTTTTCAAAAAGTAATGTCTTTTTCACTTCATCACTTTCGACATCTATTTGACAGTATTCTGCCTTGTCCGAACTTTGTATACCAAGTTCTATACTCATAACATTTAAGTTTAATTCATTCAATTTTGTCAAAAGTTCTGCAAGCACACCTTTTTTATTTTGTAAACTAATAGTCAGCCTATAACGTGACATTTTTTTACCTGACCAATGAACAAAAATCATAGATTCACCAGTACTAATATCGGTATAGGCGTGCTTACATAATTTATGGTGTATAATAGCCTTACTGTCCTTATAAAAAGCAACAATTTGATCTCCAACTTTAGGATGACAACAATAATCAAACTCTACCCCATCTAAATGTCTATTAGTAAAAAAGGTCAAATGCTCCAATGTTTTGGTTGTAGGCTTCTTATATCCTTTTTTTAAAAATTCCCAAAAACGTTTTTCTTTTGTTCCCATATACGCTGCAACCTGATGAATCACCTCTTTAAAATAGTCCAATTGTGTTGGAAGCTTGTAGATTGAATCTTGTAAATCAAGTGTTTGTATCAACGTTTTCACAGAAGCAAAATCCTGATTAAATAGCGTAGCAAGAATATTATAAGCACTTAAAGTATCTGTTTCTTTAAGACGCGCACGACATGCTGAACGTATCCCATCACGTGCCTTGGATGTTTTCACAGTATCTACCCAAGAACAATGTAAATGTAATGTATCATCTTTTATAATATTTACAATATCACCATTTTTCAACACAGTAAGTAGTGAAGCATTATGTTTATTCACTAATGCATCCACTGCATTACTTCCTACTTCAGAATGTATCGCATAAGCAAAATCTAAAGCAGTTGAACCTTTAGGTAAGGTATAATAATCTCCTTTAGGTGAAAAAACCGTGATATCTTCAGAAAATAGATCAGATTTGGCGAGTTCATAAAACTCTTCTACAGATTCATTTTGATAATGCAAAGACTCCAGCCATGCCAAATTCACACTATTGCCGCCACTCTTGTATTTCCAATGTGCTGCAACACCATACTCTGCAAGTCTGTGCATCTCCTCCGTTCGTATCTGTGCTTCAAGTATCCCCTCTTCACTAAAAAGTGTCGTGTGAATAGTCTTATATCCATTCTCTTTGGGTACAGATATATAATCTTTAAAACGGGATATCAGTGGCGTAAAGCTTAAGTGCATTAATCCCAATACCCTATAACATTCTATAGGCTCTTGTACAATAATTCTTATCGCCAAAAGATCAAGTACTTCTTCAATACTTACTCCTTTACGATGCATTTTCATATAAATAGAGTAGTAATGTTTCACCCTTCCAAATATCTCAAATTCATCTTCATCAAAACCATTTTGAACCATTGCTTTTTTAACTTTATGTATAAAATTATTGAGTTTAAATTGTAGATTCTGCGCATTACTTTGTATATAACTATCAATCATTGCATAGTCCTCTGGATAGATATAGTAAAAGCTCAAATCTTCCAAATGATTTTTGAGTTTAGCGATACCCAGTCTATGTGCTATAGGAGCATATACCACTAATGTCTCTTCGGCAATACGCTTTTGCTTCTCTTTTTTAAGTGCATCAAGGGTTAGCATATTATGTAACCTATCACAAAGTTTAATCACCAAAACCCGTACATCTGCAACAGAAGCAATCAACATTTTTCTAAAAGTCAATGCAGAGTTGATAAGCCGTTCATCCGAATCAGAGGAAATAAGTTCTTCATCACGAATCTGTACAATTTTGGTCAAACCCTCAACCATATGGGCTACATCGTCACCAAAATTTTGTTTAAGGTCTTCAATATCAAAAGAAGTATCTTCTACTACATCATGCAGTAAAGCTGCTTGAACCATAGTCTCATCACCCGAGAAGTATGCAGTCAATGCTGCAACTAGTATAGGGTGCACAATATAGGGTTCGCCACTTTTTCTAAATTGTCCATCATGTGCAGTAAGAGAAAGATCTAATGCTTCTAATGTGCTAGTTTGAGGATGAGGTAATTGTTCCCTAAGAAGCGCTTTGGCTCCTTCAATCGTATTTGTTTTTTGGACCCTAGCTAAAAAAGCATCCAAAACATATTAGCCTTCGAGACTTACAATTAATTTACCTTCAGCAATCTCTTGAAGTGCTACATCTGAATATTTCATACCTGAAATATCTATTTCAAGTAGTGAAGTCGCACCATTTGCAATCTCTTCTGCTCTTTTGCCTACGGCATTGGCTAAAAGATATTTATCGTAATCTACTTTTTCTAGTGCTTTCGCTGTTAATTCTTCTGTTCTCATCTTATTTCCTTTACTAAACGTCTAACTTATTTTACAATTGAGCACAAGGACATATTACCTTCAATAATTGAAAGTAAATTGCCTTTTTCAAACATGTTGCATACCACTATTGGTAAATCATTCTCTTTTGCCAAAGCAATAGATGTATCATCCATCACTTTTATATGATCAGTTAATGCCTGATCATAGCTTAAACTTTCAAGCTTGACTGCATCATCAAATTTATGAGGGTCTTTATCATATACGCCATCCACTTTTGTTGCCTTAATAAGCATTTGCGCTTCTATTTCAGATGCTCTTAGTGTGGCAGCCGTATCTGTAGTAAAGTAGGGATTTCCTGTACCTCCTGCAAAAACAACCACACGTCCTTTCTCCAAATGCCGTCTGGCACGACGTACAATAAAAGCTTCTCCTATCTCTTGCATATCTATGGCAGATTGCAGTCTCGCTTGAAGTCCAGCATGTTCTAATGCCTCTTGGATAGCCACACCATTAATTACCGTTGCCAACATACCCATATAGTCACCAGAAGTTCTTTTGATAATCCCATCTGCAGCAGCAGATACACCACGTATAATATTCCCACCACCTACAACAACACCCACTTCTACACCAGCGTCTACAAGTGTTTTTATCTCACCAGCAATAAAGTTAAGAATTTGTGTATCTATTCCATAGCCTTCATCACCAGCCAAAGCTTCACCAGAAAATTTCACCAAAACACGTTTAATCAAAGTAAGCCTTTTTATATAATTTCGCGATTATATCTAAAGGTTGATTAGGAGGTGTTGAAATTAAATTTGTATCAACTTTATTATAGAGGCTTTAGAGGAGTCTGGTGATTTCTCAAAGAGAGTGCAAGCACAAGGTGATGCATTTTGAAAAAATGCATCATGAATCACCTGATACCCTCGGTAAAAAGCTTAAAAAGTGCCACACAAAAGGAGGCTACCTACGATTATGTTCACATGACAGATAGGGTGCCTATGGTGCTAATCTCTAGAAAATTCATAAGCACCATATACAATAACAGCTAACGCGATGCTTAATGCAATACCTAATGCAATAGTTTCCATCATAAGTCCTCCAAATCGTTTATTTTTTTATGTAAATGTTTCATAAGGAACAAAAATCCTAACGATAACAATATAATTCCAATAATCCCTATCCAAAACATTGTATATATTTCACCAGACAGATAGAGCTTGGAAGTGCTCGCTACTGTACCCATAAGAGATGCCAATATAAATCCCATATAGACTTTAATAGCACCAATATACTCTTTTGCTTTGTCTAATTTACTCATAAAATGATTATATCATAAATTAATCATCGACACAAATCCTTACATCTCCATCCCCATATCATTCATCGCTTCATATTCATCATTTTGCTCTTGTCTGGCATATATGCATGGCAGGGCACTGCGTAGTGTTTCTTGTATTTTTACATCTTCTTGTGTATGGTCTAGTGAAACCTCTAGTTTGGCACCATGTTCTTTATTACTCTCTTCGTACAGTGGAGACTTCTTCTCCTCTTCTCTTATTTTCTCTTTGTGTTGAGAGAACATCGTCTCTATATCTTTTTCATTTTTTGCATTGGGATATTTATCATGTAGACCAAATAAATCTGACTCCTCAATCACTCTACTGTAATTTCCTTTGGCATTGTCTGCATTGGAATTATAACGTATTTGATACCATGCCTCTGCCCTATTGCCCTCATTGATAGCTTTTATCATGCTAGGTGCACTGCCCAATCTATAGAGCTGAGAGATAACAGCTATCCGTTCTGTCGAATAAGGAAGAGGTTTATCTAGTTGTGCATCCAGCTTCTTTTCAAACCCTGGCAAAGAGGTGTTTATTAATAGTTTTTTTTCTTCTTCTGTGCTTAAACCAAGTGCACGATTTCCTTCATTTCTATTATAGTGTTCTATCCTATTTCCGACTGATTCTTTGACTTCCTCTAGACTTCCTCCATGTTTAAAATGATCTTGAATCTCTTTTAATAAAGCATCCACCCTGTTCCATCGAATCTCGGCATAATGCTCTGGATCCATTGCCTCTTGCATATCTGCTTTTATCTTTTCTGTCTCACGAGGCTTATGGTTTGAAAACATCAGGGCATAGCCTATACCTATAGTAGGCAAGGCATTGTGATCCATATAGATTGTACTGCTACTACACCTTCTCTTCTTTGGAGCGAATCTGCCAATTTTTCATCGTAAATATCATTACGCATAAGTTTATAGTCCATCTTCTATTCCTTTTTTATTCTTTTCTCTCATGATACATACATCCATCCGCAGAATGATTACCTATACTACTCCAATCCATAATCAATTCATTTTTTCTCGCGACATCTTTAACTATAGGATCTGTAATTGCTGAAGGCGTACGATAAAAGTGTGCCTCGAACGTGTATCCTTTTCCTTTATATTCTAATATAGTATTTTCTGTAAAATATACCCTAAATTACATATGGGCATCATAATCCTCAACTGCCACTGTTTTATATTTCTTGAGGCTTGGATGATGAATCATGTAGTCACACAATTTTTTATCTAAAATATAAATCTTTGTTCCATGCCTGTCATTCCGTCCAAAAAGAAACTCTTTTTGCTTATCTCCATCAACATTACTGAGCCATAATAAAACACTATCTGCAGAACCATAAAAATGCTGTTTTCTGTACATCTCCCAACAGCTACCCATAGCCTTTTTAAGTTGTGTATTATTATAGTCTACTTTATCAAACATAGGCTTGACTACATGCATGTTTTGGAACAAAAAGAGATCTTTAAAAATGTGCATACATCTAGGAGATTCAGTATCTTTTTTTGTTTGCACTCTTCTATGTAAACTCTTTACAATATCCAATATATCCTTGGAAAACTCCTCTTGTGCAACAAAAGATTTTTCTAGTATTTTGATTCTATTATGGTAGCTTTGCGACAGACAGGAAGGAGGATAATGTTTTTTTTGGCAGAGATTTCGTTTTTTTATCCATTTTTGTTGTGTCTCTTTAAGCTCAGGTGTAAGCAGATAAAAGCTTTTATAGAGTTGTTTTACATAATTGTCTAATTCACATAGGCTTGTATATTCACAAATCTCTGCCTCTACACTCTGTTTTTTACATTTTTGCAGTCAAAAGAGGGTGTACAAATAGTTTTGTTTTCCTCACCCCACGCATAGAGACTTATACGTAATAGCCATATTATTTTATATTTCATACTTTCCCTTATATCATTTTTGATTTATTATATCGCATCATGTGTAAAACTTGACGCTAAATTCAGGAAAATTAAATTCGTATCAATTTTGTAGGATTAATATGCTTAGAATTTTTCGTTGCTTGAAACAACAATTTGTTATTTACCTTTCCTACAACATATCCTTTTTTTATTTTTGAACCTACATGAATCGTTGGGGCGATTTTAGAGAGTCCTGCATAAACAGTATGCATTTTACCACTATGTGCTACCACTACTACTTTACCAAGCATACTGCTTTTTCCTGCAAAAACGACCTTTCCATCCAGCACATTTTTTACTTTTGCATCAGATACAGGGGCTTTAAGTGTAATAGATTCATTAAAAATTTTTATCTTGTATATTGGATCTACATAGGTACCAAACTTTTTAATCACACGTGCACCAGAAAGTGGCGAAATCGTTTTTCCACCTTTATAGGCATAAATTTTTGACTTCTTATATGAAGAGTTTACTTTTCTTACCTTTTCACTAGCTTTTTTCTCTTTCTTTTGTGCTACCTTCTCCTCTTTGGCCGCTTCTTTAGCTGCTTTTTGTGCTGCTTTTCTTGCCTCTTTTGTTTTTGCTAACTTCATTGCTGCTCTAGCTTTTCGTGCTTTTGCCCGTGCCAAAGCTTTTGCTTTACGTATTTTACGTAAACGCTCTTTTTCCAAACGAATAGCTTCACGTCTTGCTGCAGCTCTCTTACGGGCTGCCTCTACCTCTTTCGTACGCAAAATATTGAGTTTTGCCAAGGTACTCTGCAAAGAAGTTTGTTTGTCTATTAAGTTTTGTAATTTAGCTTGATACTTATCTTCATCTTCATGAAGCCTCTTTATCAACTTCTCTTTTTGTGCTTTTTCTTCACGATACTGTTTACGTTTTTTCTCTATACGAGCTATAGATTTTTTCGTTTTAGTATGTTGATATTCTATATTTTTTTTCGTACTTTTTAATTTTGCAATTTCTCTGCGTAAATCTGCTAAAACTTTTGCATTATATTTTTTATAGGCCTTATAGACTTCATAAGAGAGAATAGAGTCCTGTGTTGGTTTATTAAATTGTCTCATTGCAGAGATGACTGAAAATTGTTCAGAGAGTAACGAAACAAAAGATTGATGCTTTTTTGCTATCTCTTTATTCATCGTTTCCAACGCTTGTTGTGATATTTTCAATTCTGACTTTAATGCCTGATACTCTTTTTCTGTTTTCTCTTTATTTTGACTTAATTTCTCTAATTTGTGTTCAAGAAAATTAATATCTTTAACTGCCTTTTTAATGTCTGCTGCAATTCTTTCAACTTTACGACTGGCCCTTTTTTTTGCAGAATTTGTCATAGACAAATCTTTTTTAGAATTTTTTATTTTTGTTGTAGTTGCAGTCGCATAAAGTAATGAAGACACAACAATAAAGTACAACAGAAAAGACTTCACTCCTCTTCTCCTTTAGCAGTAAAAACCACTGTATAGACTGATATAATGACTATCAACAAGGCAACAATCAATAAAATACCTATATCTGACATTTTGAAAAGTGCCTCTTTATTTTGGACTAATATATCTATACCTGATGTCTCTGCCCACACAGTTTTAATATAAATAAAAAATAGACTTGTCACCAAAGTAGCAAATAGTGCATCAAAAATTGCTACCTTAAAGAGTATACCAGATCGAAGCATCAAAGGTGCACCAAAAATCTCCATGACTTGCATACGTTGTCTATGCCCATATTTCCATATTTCCATCTGTTTGATAATAAGAAAAAGACTTACCACTGCCATAAAAACAATAAATATTTTTAGTACAAGCTTAATAAAAACAAAAAGTCTATAGGTCGATCCATAGGTATTTCCAAATGTCTCAACACGTTTAACATTTGCATGGGATTCTAAATCTTCTTTGATTTTATTTAATTCAGATACATCCAAATATGTATCTAAATGTACTGTATAAAAATAGGGTAACGCAGCAATAATCTCTTTTTTCGCATCCTTGCTGACACCCTTTGCAATACTGGAAACAATCGTGTCTCTTTTGATTTTTTCACTGGAACTAATATGTGCATTGAGAGATTGCAAGGTCTCTAAGCTAGCAGGTTCATGCGTAACAACAAGCATAGAATATCCATCTCTCAAACCTTTTTCATAGGTATCTGTAGTACGATCAAATACCAAGTAAAACTCCACACCAAGTAAGATAGTCATCAGTGGTAAAATAAACATAAGATGATTTTTAATGAACTTCATATACGCCCTTGTTTTCTATAATAAAATGTCTATAGGGAAGAGAAAAAATAGATGGTATTTTATGTGTAACCACAAGTACTGTTGTCTCCAACTGTTGACAAGCATTTTCCATCAAATCCCAAATCACATTTGAAGAGTAGTCATCGAGGTTACCTGTAGGTTCATCTGCCAGTATCACTACGGGATTTTTAGCCAATGCCCGAGCTACACCTACGCGTTGTTGTTCTCCACCTGAAAGCTCTAAAGGATATTTATTTGCATGTTCTGAAAGTTTGACATGTTTTAAAAGTCTTTGGGCTTGTGTATTTTGAACATCAATGGAGTAACCAGCTATCATCAAAGGCAGTACAACATTTTTTGCTACAGACCACTCATTAACCAACTTATAATCTTGAAAAATAATACCCATATGTGTACGAAGTTCTTGTAGTTTACTTTTGCCTACATTTGCCAAATCAATACCACCAATAACAAGGCTTCCCTCATTTGCTTTTATCGCACCATAAAGTGCTTTGAGTAGTGTAGATTTCCCTGAACCACTTGGTCCTGTAATAAAAACAAACTCACCTTTTTTGATATTAAAAGTAGCGTCTTTGATTACCTCTTTGGTACCATTATCATACGCCAAGGTAAGTCCAGAAGCTGAAATAACATTAGACATTGAGTAACTCCATCATTTTTTTATGTGCCTCATAGTTGACTTTTGTCTTCACGGGAGGTGAAACAAAATAACGACAAGACTCTTCATCTAAAAATATATATTTATGCTCTGGTCTATCGAAACTTCCAAAAGCACACTTAATCAAAAGTCTTTTATCTTCTATTTTAAATATACGTTCAAAATGCACAAAATAGCCATCAAAAACCAGAGCTTTTTTAGGGATTTTAAGTTCTAAACCATTTCTATATTTTACAATATTAAAATTAAAATCAAGTACTATATTTCTCTCTTTTGAATATTCTCTACACTTAACATATACATCATAAATATCTTTTTCTTGCTGTTTCCATCTAGCTTCATATTTGGAGATTACTTCCAACGCTTCATTCTTTCGTATTTCAACCTCTACTTTAGGTATAGTAAAAAAGGTCTCCAGTGCATACCAAAAATATTTGTTACTGTCTGTTCGAAGTTCTAAACGTCCATTCTCTTTCAAAACACGTATAGATTCATTGAGGAACGATGAACTAATAACACGTCTATGTGGTTTTTTATCCCAAGGGACAGGAAAATGTACAAATATTTTTTCACAAATATTTGACGGTAACATCTCTAAAAAAAGCCGTGCATCATAATTGACTATCCAAATATTCTCTAGTTTTTGAAGTTCAATTTGTTTCAATACTTGTTGTGCAGAAGGCGTATGTATCTCTAGCCCAATAAACAATGTATCAGGGTTTTTTTGTGCCTGATATAGCAAGTGCCTTCCCGATCCAAAACCTACCTCAACTGAAACTTTATCCTTGGGAAAAGTAATATTTTCAAAATCTTTTATCTTTTTGAAATATTCAGATGAGAGTAGTGGTTTTGTGTTTGAAATTGCAATATTAGAGCTTATAATCTCTAACTGAAGCTCTTTAGAGACAATGTCTAGTGCTTCTTTCAGTAAATTTACCTTTAATGGTCTAGTCACTTTATCATATTTCAACAAAGTTGATTGTATATCTGGTTTAAGTTGAAGTAAAAACTCTTCACCTTCATACACAATACCAATGAGCTCATCCTTTTCATTAAGTGACTTTGCATGAAAAGTCATAATCTTACTTTGAGGTAGAGATTCAGATATCATACTATGGTTGAAAGGTTGTACTTTTAAATGTGGCACATCCTACCTTCTTAAAGCGATACAGAGGTGATAGCACTTGGCTGTGTCAATATATCATCATAA
>JALSPX010000122.1 GCA_026985755.1 Sulfurovum sp.
ACGTCTACTCACTAGTTTGACGATGCGGTAGAAATGTATTGGTGATGGTAGCTAAAACTGCCTCCGCACTAATCTCCTCAACAATATACCCTTTGTTGTACTTTTTAACCCTCTCAGCAGGTGCACCATGGTTAAAGACCATGAGTGGTAGTTCCATCATCATAATCTCTTGGGTGGTATAAGAGAATGTCTCTGGCCAGATAGAGGGAATGAGGAAGATATCTACCTGTTGTTCTTGGATAATAGCGGGTAGATATTCTCTCTCATAGCGTCCCGTGACTTTGAAATGCTTACTTTTGATAGGCTCTGAAATTTCTCCTATGACTACGACATCTATATCTAGCTGATCACGCTCGATAATCTGTACCATCTGTTTGATAATCTCTGAACCTTTGATGTAATCAATCGCACCTAAAATACCTATAGTGGTCGTCGTTTTATTGGGGTCTTTTTGGAGATTAAGCGGGATGATGCCCTCTACTGTATGGGGGATGAGTTTTATTTTATCATCCTCTATAGCCGGGTATGCTTTGAGAAATATCTCTTTAGAGGCATGGGAAAAGAGTAAGATTTCACTACTTAGTGAGAGAATATTTTCCCATCTTTTACGCCATAGAAGCATATCTACTTCAGGTCCCGAGTAAAAATTACGCCACTCTTGCATATTTTTAGACATACAGCTTTTGCATGTTTCCAAAGAAGGTACTTCACAATAGACGCCTTTTTCGTTGAGGAGATTATAGCTAGGGCAGAGAGGATAAAAATCATGTATCGGCACAACGAGCTTAGCTTTGCTTGATTGCACAAGTTCCTCTATCCATGAAAGTATCTCTAGAGGATTTTTGAAACTTACGAGATTGTTGATAAATATCTCGTTTATATCAAAATAGCCTATAAATGATTTGAGTGCCTTAAACGGAGTGATTTTAAAACGATGTACATCGTTTTTGTAATAGTGTGTGAGGGTAAAGCAGTGGCTGTAAAAATCATAATTAAGAAGTAAAATATTCTTATTTTTTTCTAGCTCTTTTTTTATTTTTTCATGGGTATAGATATTGGCTCCCCCACCTAAACTATGATCTAGGATAAGCATGAGAGGTATCTGTGCACTAGAAGCTTTGAGTACGAGGAGTTCACGTAGGGTTTTATGTGGGTTTTGCTCTATATAGGCATTGACATCTGCACCATAGTTTGGGTGGCGTTGGTTGAGCGTGACGATATTTTTTTGTAGGAGTTTTTGTTTCTCCTCAGCAGAAAAAGATCCTCCATGCTTATGGTAGACAAAGAGATTGGGTACGATGAGGTTGGTATATCCTGCTTTTATTGCACGTTGGCACCAGTCGTTCTCTTCGCCATAGCCTTTGCCAAAGGTGTCTTCTGCAAACATACCTATCTCTTTTGCTACGGTGGCATTGACTCCCATACAAAAGCCTACACCTGTGGGTACAGCAGTGTAAAAAGAGTCAGGATTGACCGCTTTAAAGTGACTGTCTAGGGCTTCTACACTTAAGCCATCAAAGATAGGATTATCAGCGATAAAATGAGGAAAAGAGGCTATCTCTCCAGCGTTGGTAAAGGGGGTAGTAGAGGCGATGTTATCCCTATGTAATATAGGGTACATCAGACGCTCTAGCCAAAAAGAGGGAACCTCTGTATCGGTGTTGAGCAGTACAAAGTGCCCTTGGGTATGGGTGTAGGCTTCATTGACAGAGAGTAAGAAACCTTTGTTTTCACTATGGTCTATAAGCAGTGCCGTAGGGTGTTTTTGAAGTCTTTGTTCCAAATAGGGTTTGACTCTCTCATCTGGGCTGGCATCATTGATAACGATGAGACGATAAGGCGAACTTGTATTTTTCTCTACACTGTCAAAGAGAGGGGCTAGAAATTCATAGCCGTTATAGACTGGAATGATGATATCGATAGGGGTGTTATCTAGTGTATATCGCTCTTTGTCTAATGCATCTGTAAAGTATTCCTCAATCCTTACTTCTACCAAGAGATCTGAAGCATGTAAATTTTTGCTACTTTTTTCTCGTATTTTGTTAAAGAGATAGCCAAACTCTCCACGTTTTGCATAGTACAATACTTTTTTGAGGAGTGTAGGATTATGTTTGAGTAGATGGATAAGTTTATATACCTTATGTGGTATTTTTGAAAGTTTTTGACCCAAAGGCAGAAGTTTGTCTGCATAGAGATTTTTAATTCTGTTTTTCATACGCATAGACTCTGCGAGTTCTTCTAGATATGCGATATATCTGTTTTGCTCTTCTATTTTGTGCTTTTGAGAGCTAAAGACATCCACTCCTACATATTGCTGTGAGAGTACAAGTGCCGCTAATGCATTGAGGGTGGTATCATCCAGTTTAGAGTAGCGTGCTGGACTTTCGACAATCTGCTTATCATAGGCGTGTGCGATGATACCAAAAAAACGCTCGATTGCATGAGCAAGTGTATCATCCTTTTGTCCAGATTCTTCTTCAAACGCTAGTTTGTCAGCTTCAAAAAGATTGACAATAGGCAAAAGAAGTTCACTTCGCGTCCAAAACATCGTACCTGCAGCAAAATAGTAGTACTTATCATAAATAATATTAGCATCTCTGGCAAGTTTGGAAATTTTATCGTCATTTCCGTAGGTGTAACGCTCTGAGTCTAAAATAGTATTTTTCCCTGTAATGACACCAATGTTTTCATCACTCTCAAAGAGATTGACTATCTCTTCTACGGTTTGGTTGGAGCCTATGAGGTCATAGTAGAGTAATTTTCGCCAGACATTGCCCAAAGCACTGTCACCTGTTTTTTTACTATGCATTTTACAAATATAGGTATAGTTTTCTACACCGATAAGTTTCATGATTTGTAAAAAGGGAAGTACATCACGCCCTCTGTTTTCTGTCATATAGATATGTGCATTGGGTTGCGCATGAAAGAGTTGAAGAATCTCTTCGTCACTACGTCCTTGAGGTACAGTGATATAGAGGTCATACGCTATGTCTATCTTGGAAAGATATGCTTGTAGCTCTTTCTCCCATAAATCATGATAATAGAGATGGATGACAATAGCAATATTGGCATGTGTAGATTTTTGTAGGCTTTTGGGTGCATGTGCTTTTATCGTATTGTCTACGCAGCTAAGCTCTTTTATCTCATAGTTCATGGTGTTTCCTTCACGCTTTTGGGTTGTATCATATAGGTAGAGAGATACAATAAAATGTCTACCAAGATATTGATAAGTCTGGTAAGTAGGACTGAAAATATGATAATCTCTTCAGAAATATTGATTTGTAAATAGCTTGAAATAGCAATAAATGCACCTTCTCTGACGCCCAAACCTCCAGAGGCTCCAGGGGTGACAAATCCTATGAGCCAAGATATCGTATATATGCTTATACACTGAAAGAAAAGGTCTATCGCATCTGTATTGGTTTGATAGAGTACTATGGCACCTAGCATACATCCTTGAAGTGCGATAGAGATGGCAAACTGTATGTTTAAAGAAAATTTTAGCTTGAAGGGGAAAGAAGGATATAGGTAGACTAAAACCATAAACGCTACTATCGTAGATAGAGCCATCAGTAGCAGTATGAAAAGAGGTGTGTCTGGTGTGAACCATGCAAAAACAGTACTGACCAGGAGTGTACCAGTGAGTAAAAAAAGTGCATGCAGCAGAGAAATTTTAGCCATGTGTGTCTGTGTAAGACCAATACGTGAAGCAAGTGCTTGTCTTCCTACAAAATGGAAGATATTACCTGGTAAGTATTTGGCAATTTCAGTTTTGCTAAAATAGTAGTAAGAGCTAAGATATGGAAAATGGCGTTGGGCATAATGTAATAATATCAGATGCCAACCATAAATACCCAAGAGTAAAGATGCAAGATTCAATAAAATCAATAAAGGTACAATAGGTATCAAAAGTATAAATTGTTCCGTAAAACTACTCCACGTATACTCTTGCGAAAGTTTATAAAATATAAAGAGTAAACCTAGTATTCCCAATGATTTCCCTATAAAATAGAGAAGATTTTTTATTTTTTCTTTCTTCAAAGGTATTTATCCTGTTTTTGCTGTTAGTTTAGTGAATATCTCTGTATTCAAAATATTTTTTGCAGTGGCATTACTCAGTTTTTTATCATAAGAAATACGTGCATTTTCTCCTACTTCTTTGAGGAGATTGGGATTATTTTTAAGTTCAATGATTCTATTTGCCAGTGTTTCAGGTAAGATATCTTTCACAAAAAAGATATCTTCATTGTCTGTAAATGCTTCTTTCATTGCCTCTGTTTCTAGTGTAAGGTGTGGTTTTCCTACTCTAAATGAGTCATTGGTCTTGTTTAGTACCACAGCGTTTGCTCTCTCTCCTGTGTTGAAAAGTCCCAAATTTATATCACAGGCATTGTAATAATAGTTGAGCTCTTCTAGGCTCATAAAGCCTTTAAACGTTATATTTTCCAAGTGATATGATTTGGCTAGGGTTTTACACTTTTCAAGCTCTGGTCCTTTGCCTATCATAAGTAAAGAGATTTTTTCATTTTTCTCTTGCAATATTTTTGCTGCTTTTATAATAACGGGTGTACCATGTAGAGGAATATAGCTTCCTACATAGAGTACGCTAAATGTATCACTATAGGGATCTACTTTGATAGGTTTGATATTTTGTTCATTAATAGTGAGTGGTAGACGTACAAATTTTTTGATATCTATGCTATACTCTTGAGAGAGTGTATCGATGAGCTTTTGTGTGTCTACAATAATAAAATCTGACTTCTCGAGAGATTTTTTCTCTATCCAGTAGGTTATTTTACCTAACAGGCTTTCTGGTTTATAGAGTTTTCTGTCGTTGCAGAGCATATCAAAAATAGAGAGATAAAAATCAAATACAATAGGTTTTGAGGTGAAAAATCTCATCAAAATGACTAGAAAGTGCCCCATATACCCTACATAATAAAAATCTTTACCTATCATCTTAAAGGGCAAACGCAATACAATACTAGGGATTCTACTTAAATAGGTTTTGCCAGTTGAGATACAGGCATCATAATCAAAGTGCTCTTTGAGTACCTCTTGATGGAATCTATTTCTAGAGATGCTAGGCTTGTCAGAGCAGACAAAAAGGACTCTCATAGATTAATTATCCTTGTGGTTATAGCGTGCTTTTAGGTTCTCTACTTTTAGTTCTTCGAGTAATTTTCGATTGACCGAGAGCAAGTCGGCAATAAATGCGATAAGCCCTGTTTGGAAGCCCATACCCATAAGGACACCAGAGAGTATGACAGATTGCGTATGTCCATCTCCCTCTCCTGTAAAGTAGAAATAGAGATAACGTAGGGCAAGCAAAAATCCTAATCCAAAGAGTATCGCAGCGATGGTCATAAAAAACTGGAAAGATTTATACACTACAGAGATACGTGCGATTGTGACCACAGATTTTTTAATGTAATTTGGGATACTCGAGAGTAAACGCGATGGACGTAAATCCTCATTGGTGCGTACAGGTACCGAGGTGATAGCCATATTTTTTTGTCCAGCTTGAATAATCGTCTCTAGGGTGTAGGTGTAGTTATTGTAGACATTGAGTTGCATGGCACACTCTCTACTAATAGCTCTAAAACCGCTAGGGGCATCGGGTATATCGGTATGGCTTGCTTTACGTACCACCCAAGAGCCTAGTTTTTGTAACAATTTTTTACTAGTGGAAAAGTGTGCTGTTTCCGAGATTGGACGTGTACCAATGACATACTCTGCACGACCATCGATAATTGGCTGGGTTAGTTTGGGAATATCTTTTGCTTCATATTGATTGTCTGCATCAGTATTGACAATCACATCTGCACCTTGCTTAAGAGACTCTTTGATGCCTGCCATAAAACCTTTTGCCAATCCCTGATTGTGTTTGAAGTTTACAATGTGGTCTACCCCATTCTCTTTAGCTACTTTGACTGTATCATCAGTACTGCCATCATTGATAATCAGCCACTCTACACTATCAAATCCTTCTACTTCTCTAGGAAGAGCAGAGAGTGCTATGGAGAGTGTTTCAGCTTCATTATAACAAGGTATTTGGATAATGAGTTTCATAAATGTCATCCTATATATAGTTGTTTAAAAAGTAGAAAAAGTCAGAATAGATTGCTTGAATACAAAGTAAAATGACAAAAATATTGAAAATAAATATTTTTTTGTAACGCTCCACAAATATGGATGCCATTATAGCAAACCCAAACATAAATGGTAATAAATAGCGTGGTTGCAATCCTCCGACATAGCCACTACTTAAATGGGTTTTATATGAAAAGAAAAATTGTATAGTAATTACCACAAGCAAAGAGAGTAGTGTAAACTTACCAATAGTGCAATAAGTTTTATTTTCTGGCTTGCACTTTAGCAAAAGTGCAAACAGTGCAAAGAGGTGAAGCACAAGTAAACCAAAGTACTCCAGCCACGAGTATTTGACAAAAGAGTGGTGTGAATGTATGCCAAACCATCCACCCTTGATGTTGTACACCAGCCGCATAAACCATTGTGAAAGATCAAAATGTTTTCTAAGCGCTTCAGGGACATAAAATACAGAACGAAGGTACTCTTGTGGATGTGTGACATTAAATGTAGGTATGAGTGCATGATAGTGCATAAAAATATAGATTTGGTAGAGTGCAACTGGTGATACAATAGCGAACAATAGTACAAGCTGTGTAGGTGTAATTTTAAACCACTCTTTTGTGCGAAGTAACTGTATAAAGTAAAAAACAAGCACAAAAAGAATAAGCATTGCAGCTGTAAGTTTACTGAAATAGGCAATAAATATACCTAGTCCAAGAGTGAAATAGGTGGCAGTAGTATAGTGCTTTTCTAGTAAGTTTTTAAATCCAACAATAAAGATTATGGCACCTAGCATACCTAAAGTATCATTGTTTATACTTGCTCCAATATAGGTATGCATAGGTACAGAAGAGAGAAAAGATAAAAAAACAAAATGTGAAACCATACCCCAGGAGGAGCTAAAAACCAAATAGAGAATGAGCATAAATGTCAGGATATAAAGCAACATACTTAATGTTCTGAAGGTATCAATATTATAGTTTACAGGTTTGTCTACATCATATACTAGATTCATCATATAATAATAGAAAGAGGGATGACTAAGGTAATTTCCTGCTTGTTTATTATTAATCATGGTCATCTCTTCAAAAGTAGGGATAATCTCATTGGGATGCGTATGGATATATTCGATATAGGAGAGGTGTGCTATTTCGTCAGGAGGATAATAGGGATGAATATGTTCTTTATAATAGGTGACCTTAAAAATCATCAAGGCAAAAAATAGGCTATAGAGTATGATTTTACTATAGAGGTAGTTTGTGTGTTCTTGCTGCTTATACAATGTATAAATAAAGCGTAAAAAGAGATAGATAAGAAAGCTTATAAAAATCCTTATCGTCTGATTTTTTTGTACGGTTTGCATTTTATGAGGTTTAAAATTTACCTGTAACTGTCCATCTTTTCCTGTAGTATAGAAAGTAATACGTTGTTTATGTACATTCTCTAAGCGAATCTGATGCATAGGTTTAATAAAACTCAGGGGTATCTTATAGGATGTTTCTTTAAACCAGTGTGCATGAATCAGTGTGATGTTGTCAAGAGCAATATGTGCCTGTTTGCGTGCTGGATCCAAACGAAAAGCGTTTAGATTTTTGATTTTTGGAAACTCAAAATAGTAGAGATTATTTTTTGATTTATAATGATTGTAAAATGCCGATGTTTCATCGTATGTACCTATTTTGTTAGGAAAATAGATTTGAGGTGTTAAGATTTTATTACTCTCATTGGGCATAGTAATGACTAATGTATAGCCATTGTTTAGATACAGAAGCAAGAAAAAAATAGCTACAATTGAAAATAGTGGTGCTAAAATATAATGTAATATTATTTTAGGCATAAACTAAAATCCTCTTTGTCTTGTGTGAGGTTTGGATTATAGTATGGGTCTCCATTTTCCAAAATATATGGGTGTCTTTTGTAGAGAGCATCTTTTTCTGTTTGGAATCTTGCTATCTTTTCTGGGGTTGTCTCATAGCCCCTTGAGATAGATTCATGATGGTACATTTGTGCATAGGGAGTAAATAGGTTATAGTACCCTTGCTCCATGACCCTGAGGCAAAAATCTACATCATTATAGGCTACTTTAAAGTTGACTGCATCCATACCATCTATCTCTTGGTAGATACGTTTTTTTATCATGAGACATGCTGCGGTGACAGCAGAGAGATTTTGAATGGCATTAAGACGATTAAAATATCCAGGATTATCACGAGGGTACATCTTGTGAGAGTGTCCAGCATAGCCACCAAGACCTATAATCACCCCAGCATGCTGTATGGTGTCATCGGGGTAGTATAGTTTTGCTCCGACACAGCCTATCTCCTCTCTTTGAGAATGCTCAAGCATGGCTTCTATCCAAGAAGGCTCTATCACTTCGATATCATTATTGAGAAGTAACACATGTTCACCTTTTGCATAGGTGTTGACAGCATGGTTATTGATATCGGCATAGTTAAATTCAGTATTGTACTCATAAAATGAGACACGTGAATCTTTCTTTTCCAATGTCTCCATAAGTTCAAAGACTTCTTTGCTTTCACTGTTATTGCTGATACCAATAATCTCATAATGTGCGTAGCTTGATTTTTCCAAAATAGAGTTGATACACATATCTAAAAGTTCAGGTTTATCTTTAAAAGGGATAATAATGCTTACCAAAGGTTGACCGATAATAGCATATTTTACCCTAAAGAAGTGGTTGAGGTTTCCATACTCTATGCTTGCTTCAACGCCTCTTCTTTGCATGGCATTTTCTAAAACACGTTTGCTTCTTTCGATAGCTTCTGGTTTTGCTTCGCTGTCAGCACTGGTAGAGCCCTCAATCGTACGCCAGTGGTAGAGTACCTTTTGTATGTGTTGGATATTGTCTGTTTGTTCTGTGAGTCTCAAAAAGAGATCATAATCTTGAGAACCATCAAATTGACTATCAAAATGACCTACTTTATCCAATAAGGTTTTTCTGAAACAACTAAAATGTGTGATATAGTTGTGTGATAGAAGTAAATCGGGTGAAAAATCAGGTTTATAGTGAGGATTACTGCATTCTCCTTGGATATCAATAAAATCCTCATCGCTATAGATAAAGTCAGCATCTGTTTGGTTGATACATTTTACTACCTCATAGAGTGCATCAGGGGTAAGTTCATCGTCATTATCCAAAAGTGCAATATACTCTCCTGTTGCTAAAGCAAGTGCTGCATTGGATGCCCCTGAGATGTTGAGGTTTGTCTCAAGGAAGGTTACTTTTATTTTGGGGTTTTGAATGTTTTTCAGATATGCTATTGTCTCTGGATTGGTACTTTTATCATCTGCGATACAGAGTTCCCAGTTTTTATACCACTGAGACTCTACGGATGTGATGGCTTTTTCTAACCATTGTGGGTCTACATTATAGACTGGCATTATAATGGAAATAAGAGGCTCTTTAGGAAAGGTTTCTATTTTATCTAATGTGGGAACAGTATAGCGATATACAGCAGGTTTTTCTCTCTTGGGTTCTAGTATCTCTTCAAATTCGCGAGTAGGCATAAGTAGAGGGGCATAGGCACTAAAGCCCATAAGTTTCAGTAGTGGAGTAGGTATCATTTTTTTTATTTGATGCTTGAGCCGTCTTTTGAGCGTTAGACTACTTAAAAATTCAATTTGCTCATTTTTGAGTGCAAGCTGTTTGTCTCGTAGCTCTACAATAGATGTTGCATAAGAGAGTTTTTCACCTATATCATGCAGCTTAAGAGAAAGTTTCTCTAGCTTGGTATGGAGTTGTTTAATTTCATGGTCTTTGTCTTGAAGAGATTGGTGTACTTCTTGTATTTGATTATCTTTTTTTTGTAGAAGCTGATGTATTGTTTTAATCTCATTGTCTTTTTGGCTTCCTGCTTCTTTAAGCTGATGGAGTGTTTGAAACAGTATGGTAATATTATCAAGATAGAGATCTTTATGGTTATTGAAAATTTGTGTAAATGTCTCGATTTCTCTCTCTTTTTGGGCATGTAGCTGTGTGGTTCTTGAAGTGGCTTTTAAACGGTAGTGAAACAGTATTTCATCTAAGCGGTGTACCTTGGCTCCCAACTCAATAAGAGAGAGCCAAAAATCATAATCTTCATTTCCATATCGCATATTCTCATTATATCCTCCAACCTTTTGCCAGTCAGATTTACGGTAGAGGGCTGTAGCAAAAATCATGTTGCCTGCCAAAATTTCAGGAAAGGCATAAGGAGGAAGATCCCATGGTTCATTTTTCTCTCCAAAAAGAGATGCCTGACAATAGACGATACCAATATCTTTCTTTTTTTCTATAATTTCAAGGGCTTTTTCTATGTAAGTGGGATCAATGAGATCATCGGCATCAAGTGGTAAGATATATGTACCCTTGGCATGTTCAATGCCTTTGTTTCTAGCTAGAGCAGGACCCATATTGTTGTCCATAAAGAGTATAGAGAGCGTGTCATCATTTTTTTGTAACATCTCTAGCTTTGCAAGTGTCTCTTGATCGGTTGATGCATCATCTACGATGATAATCTCTATATTTGAATGGGTCTGTGCTTTGGCTGATGCTATCGTATCTTCAATATACGCACCATCATTAAAACATGGAATAACTATACTAACAAGAGAATTTTCTTTCATTGCTTTTGACCTTTGGTGGAAATTTTATCGACGATATACTCCCCTTTGGTATAAAAAGTGGAGTGAAAAGGTTTGGAGGGGCTTTCAAATTTAACATCTACGACATCTATACCCTTAATCATATCAAGAAATCGATGTTGCAGTAGTGGAATGGTAGGGTACTCTACCGACGTACCTAATTTATAAATATCTTGTTTTAACGGGAAGTTGACTTTGTTGGTGACTACGACAACATCTCCTTTAGAAACAGGGGGAAATTCTACGTCATCTTGGGTATTTATCCATGCTAAAAGCTGCTCTCCATCTAGGCTAAAAAGCGTTGTTGTAGCGACAAATGTAGGTAAATCTTCATGAAATCGGATAGACATCTGTATATAATAATCTTGTTTTGAAACAAGTTGATTGGTACGATTAAAATGGGCATCAAATATACCATAGTCAAGTATTTCAGCACCTTTGTCACCATAACGCACCATCCCTTCTTTCTCTTGGATAGAGGGTTCAAGTGCAACAACAACAGGGACTTTTTCTTTGCTGAAGTCAATCATTTTCTCTTTATTAATTTTGTGCATATCTACTTGCATGGATTTAAGCTGCTCATTGGAGGCTTGCTGGTCATCTTTGATATACATATCTACCGCATCTCCAGCATTACCTACAAATTTTACCTTGCCACCCTCTAGATAGACCCCATGATTACATAGGGCACGCACTGCATGTATATCATGACTGACAAAAAGAATCGTAGTTCCTTGTTCCATCAGTGATGTCATCTTGGCAATACATTTTGCCTGAAAGAGCATATCTCCTACACTGAGTGCCTCATCGACGATGAGAATATCCGCATCCACATTGATAGCCACAGAAAATGCAAGTCTTGCAAACATACCTGAGCTATACATTTTGACGGGTTGATCTATAAATTCACTGATATTGGCAAATGCCAAGATGGTTTCTATTTTGGGTGCCATCTCTTCTTTGGAAAAGCCCATAAGTGTACCATTGAGATAAATATTTTCAAGTCCTGTCATCTCTGGGTTAAAACCAGCACCCAATTCTAAAAGTGACGCAACTTTTCCATGTACTTCAGCATGACCAGCACTAGGAGTAAGTACACCCGTAATGATTTTCAGTAGTGTAGATTTACCGGCACCATTTTTTCCTATAATACCGACTGTTTCACCTTTTTTGACCTCAAAAGAGACATCTTGCAGTGCATAAAAATCATGGTGATATGATTTTCTCAGTGGATGAAGAGCCTCTTTTAAACGATCTTGCGGTTTTTTATAAAGATGATACACCTTGGTGAGGTTTTGGACTTTAATGACTGTAGTGTTTTCCATTAGAGTACATCCGCAAAATGAGGTCTAAGCTTTTTAAAGGTGATACCACCCAGTATAAATATTATCAAAGTCACTGTCCAGTAATAAAGTGTCATATCCATATCTTCCCAAAACCATTTATGATAAATCATGCTATTTCTGTATCCATCTATAATATAAGCAATAGGGTTTAGATTGATAATCCAATGATAGCGTTCTGGAATGGTGTGAATAGACCAAAAAATAGGTGTGAGCCAAAAACCAAATTGAACGAGCATTGCTACAAGTTGACCCATGTCTCGAAAAAATACAACAATTGATGAAGTTATCCAAGAGAGACCAAGTATCAAAACGGAAACAGCAAAAAGATAATAGATGATTTGTATCCAGTAGATGCTTGGTGTGTATCCATAGTAGAGATACATTGCAAACATGAAAAAGATGAAAAACAGGTGTATAATCAATGCAGAAAAAAGTGGAATGATAGGTAGTAAGCTCACACGAAAAACAATTTTTTTGACCAAATAACTATTTGAGAGGATACTGTTTGTACCGTTGCTAATACCTTCAGCAAAA